>JAIRLK010000135.1 GCA_031259515.1 Treponema sp.
CATCCCCACTTTGATTAATGTACTGGCAATGAGAACTTCTCTGTCGGTCAAGCCGGTATCCATGGGCGGTCAGAACCCTGTCCGCCTCGTGGGGAGTGATACCGTTAGGCTGATTTTTCCTTTTTTCGACAATCTTTTCCACATTTGCCATAGTTATATAGTATCACATATAGTATCACCTGTCAAAGGATTTTTTGACTTTTTAGCAGATTATTTTTTGCCTTTCTTTGGCTTGTCCGGTTCTTCCTTCTTCTTGGGAGGCCGCTCCCGGCCCGGCACGTTGCGGATGGCTTCCAGGGTCGAGGTGTCATATAGGGCATCCGCTGATACCGGCTTAATGCTGAGGCCGTGTAAACATTGGGTATGCGTAATTATTCAGATACGGCAGGCTGATTGGAAGGCCGGGTACACACTCGCAGTTCCAGTAGCAGCTTGTCTGCTCGGGGTGTTTAACATCACTGTCAAGCGGGTGGTCCGCGCTGAACAGGGCGTTGATCAGGGTGATTAACGCCCTGTTGGAAATGCCGCCGATAATCAGCTTGAATAAGCGGCCAAATATGCCGGTGTCGTCCGGCGATTTAGGAATGGATTATGTTGCACGGAAGCCGCCCCTGCGGAAAGGTCCAGGGACGGCGGATTGAAAAGTTCTCAAACCGCGCTACGACCGCCGGTTTTTATATTAGACTTGTTCGATACCCCGGTTGGTTATCTGCTAACCTGGTTAGCTTGCAAGTCCTGCAATTTCTCGCCTTGCGGCTGCGAAATTGCGGTTTTTTAGCGGAAGTTGTTCAGAAATTGAAGTTCCTGAACAACTCTATTTATCCCGGTAAATTCCGATAATAAAATAATTCATGTATACACGGGAAATTCAGGAGCCCCGGGCGGCTCCTATCGAAAACGGGATACCGCTGATCGGGACCTGGATGCAGGCTTTTGGGCGCGTGGACCTTCTTGACATACACCGGCCCTATAAGTGGCCCATTCCCCGCTGGCTGGCGGACATCCGTATAAAAGAATGGGAAGCGTTCACGGTTCAGGATGATATTTTTTTTCTGCACACGGCGCTCTTCAATATGAAGTATTTTCGCTCGATACAGGTTGTCCTTTACGACAAGGAAAAAAAGGAACTGACGCGGTTTGCCAAGTTTCTGCCTTTTTCCGGCTGGCATCTGCCCAAAAGCCTGGCCAACGCATCCATAGAGAGCCGGTCTTACGGGTTTTTCTTCCGTATTCACGGATGGCTGGACGCGCATTCAATACGGGTGGATATTGATATCAAGGCCGCCAAAAAAAGACCGGCTTTTACCGCGCATCTGACTTACGATATGGCTAAAAAAACAGTTACCCCTATGGCGGTTAACCTGCCCTTTTCCGAACGGCGTTGCCTTTACGCCTACAAGGCCGTATCCCCGGTTAGGGGCGATTTAGTCTTCAACGGCCGCTACGTTACCCTGAACCCCGCTAAAACAACCGGCGTCTTTCAGGATTTTAAGGGTTTCTACCCGCACCGTATGTTTTCGGCGTGGTGTACCGGGATGGGGAACGACTCCGGGGGGCGGCGTACCGGGTTTTCCCTTGCGGAGAATCAAACCAGGGAAACTTACCGGAACAACGAGAATGCCCTGTGGGTTGACGGTAAACTTACACCGCTGCCGCCGGTGCGGATCACCGCGCCCCACGGCGTAGAATCGGACTGGATAATTCAGGATCTTGAGGGCATGGTCGATATGACTTTTACCCCGGAAAAGAACATCAGGATGGCAGCCAACCTGCTTGTCGCCAGGGTCTCGTATGATACGCCCCTGGGCTGTTTTAACGGTATGCTGCTGGATCGGAACGGCGGACAAATCTCCATCAAGAATATGTGGGGTATGGGAGAGAAACTCTATATACGGGTGTAAGAACATGGCGGAAAAGAAAGCGATATACGCTCCCGGCGAGCTTAGCAAAGTAAGAGAAAGACTGGGCAGCCTCGATTCTGAAGAGGCAAAGCGGATGTCACAAATTTTGGGCGGCGAAGTGGGGATAGAGCGGGGAGACGATCCCGTGAAAGCAAGGCTGGCCGCGACCCGCGGAGTAATCGGCGGCGGTAAGGGCGGGAAAAGGCCCGGTGGGGGAATTTCCGGCGGGCAAACATCCGCGCCGCACCGCCGTGTCGATCATGCCCCGAACAGGGAGGCTGGCGGCCCGGCGGATATTCCGGTTTTACCGGTAAAGCTGAAGTATACCGAGCGGGTCAAGATGGATAAGTTCATGGGGCGGACGAGGTTTGAAATAAAAACCCTTCTTCAGGTGTTATTATCAATCTTTTCCATTAGGCCCTCTCGTGATTTGGTAAGCGCCCGTTTTATAACCGTGCGGCTTAGTGATTATTGCAGGTATATCGAAAGCCTGGTAACCGCTACTCGCACCCTCTGTCCCCGAAACAATATCCGGCGCGACGAACAACTGAAAAAGGCTTCCGGTTTCGCCTTTAAGATTATCGACACTATACGAGACTGGAATATCGGGACGATAAACGCCGATCTCTCCCGCGCCAGGCTTCATCCCAAAAAAAATACCATACCAGAAATGGCGGAACTGTTAAAGCTGATATATAAGCCGATTCTCATTTTGGATGAAGTCGATTTTGATACCGGAATAAGAGCGGCGTACAAACTTGTCTATAAAATAATTTTTCTGGAAAATCCCGGAGTGGATATTGCCGGGCAGCAGGAAATGATCAAGACCGCGCTGACTTCCCTCAATTATATTAGAAAAGAAATACGGTACTTGCTGTACCCCATGTTGATGAAATTACTGTCGGATCGCTGGCTGCCATACGGGGAATTCTTTGATTCGCGGCGGAAGCATTTGATGGCGTTTCTGGGCCTTACCGAACAGGAAGTGCTGCGTCCTCCCCCGGCGAATGTTCCCCGGTCCGGCGAGCCGGAAAAAGACCAAACCGGGACCGCCGGGAAAGAAGAAGACGGACCGGAAGAAAATAATGACGCGGCCGCTTCGGAAGAGGATGCGGGGAAAACCGTGACGGAAAAAGCCGTGCAGGAAAATGAACGAAAAGCCCTGGAACGGGGGCTTAAAACACTGGAAACGCTTTTTCCCCGGTCCGGCTGGAGTAAGATAGATTCGGGGGACGATCTCTACCCGTATTTTGCGAACGTGTTCAAATTCCCCAAAGAATACGCGCTTATTTCCCCATCGGACGGTCTCCAGCATATAGTGGTATTACTGCGTATACTACAGGAATTGTTTTACGGCCTGCGTATGGTTGACTTTGGCGTTATTCCCGGTTCCGGCGGTCCCGATGAACTGGGCAAGAATCTGGGATCTATTATCAATGACTGGTATTTTTTTACGACTACTCTGGAAAAAGAATATCTGCCCCGTTTGTCCGAATACTGCCGGATATTGGAATCGTCGTCCGAATCCCGGACTTCAAGCTACTCCCGCCGCCTCTTGAGCGAACTTTGCTGGATCAAACGGTGTTTCTTTTTGCCTTATTATAAATTTATGTCGCCCTTTCCCTGTCAGATACAGAAAAAGGACGTAAAGCCCCTGTCTTCCGGCATCCGCTTACTGCGCAGGCACCTGACAACGGCGGCCGGCTGTATTGAAAAAAGCATAAAAGCCGGAGGCGCCGCCGGGAATGTCCGCTGCGAAGGTATAAACAACCCGTGGGACCCTTACAATTTCCAGGTGTCAAATCCGGTATCCGTGCGCCTTGACGCTATTCTAAACCCCAAACAACGGAACAATGCGTCACTGATTTTCTTTACCCTGGCGGCGGCAATAGTACTGGACTTTCTTGTCAACAACGAAGCAAGCTGGGCATATCAAACAAACGTCGGGCGGGATATTCTTTTCCGTAGCGTAAACGGTGAAGGGGTTGAACCGCTTTGGGATACAGCAAAAACGATAAACACAGACGCCCTTCTCAAGGGGATGCAAAACCGGACAAAGGCGAAGGGCGGGGAAAGTTGATTGAAACACGCTTGGAACAGTTTCCTTGAATTTAATGGAAAAACCGGATTTTTGTTTGGTTTTCCAAGAGCCTGTTCCAAAACCGTGCGCGTTTAGCGCGCAGTCAATTAGTTTTGAAACAGGTTCATAATACTCTGAAAATCGGAGGTATCCTATGGCAATGACCAATATCGCTATCAGGGTCGACAGCGAAATAAAGGCCCAGTCTCAACGTTTTTTCAATAATCTTGGCCTTGATATGACTACCGCTATCAATATTTTTTACGGCAGGCGTTAAAAACCCGTGCCATCCCTTTTGAAATATCCGAAAAACCTGCCAGCTCCGGTACATGGAACGATAGCAAGATGAAAGCGGAAAGTATCCAAAAAGCCTAAGCCTTTGCCGCTTGTAATCCATGGATAATACAACCACGGAGGAACATGGAGTTTTGGTTACATATCGCGTCTTCCTCCGCGTAACTCCAAGGCACTCACAGTACCGGTCCTCCGTGACGGG
>JAIRLK010000203.1 GCA_031259515.1 Treponema sp.
GATTTTTGTTGACAATAACTCGATATTGGGTTATAAATATTATTATATAACGCTATTTTGCGTTATACTGCCGGCCTGGGCTGTGTTCTCCCGGACCAAACCAGGCCGGCTTACAGAGAGAACGATGGCCCCGCGGCACCGGGGGAAAAAGCGTTGTAATGGCCGAACCCGTGCCGGGGCGAGGCCGTTAGAACGCTTTTTTTATTGAGGAGGTTTGGAGTTGGAGATGGAAACAAAAAAACTGACAGTTGAGATTGAACTGTCGGAGGAAGAAGCGGAACGCTTTGAGCGTTTTATTGAAGAAGGCTGTTATGACAAGGACAAGTTCCTCAAGCGGCTTCTTTTAGAAAGGCTCAACCGGAAACAGGAGCTTGCCTTGATTACTTGCAAAAGAAAGGAGGTTCAAAAAGCTGTTTAATCTACTGGGTCTTCGTCAAGAAAAAATCGTTTGAGGAATTTTGCCAGTTCGACAGCGCTTTCATAGGATATGGATATCCAATTGCCATAGGATTCTTCGCTATAGTCAATGTCCTTGATATGCAATGGGTTCAGATAATCCGGCTTGAGTTCGGCAACGTAAATTTTTTTGGGTGGCCCGTCAGAGGAATCGGCGTTGAGTTCAATGCTTAGATTGCCTGCTTGCATAAGTTTTTCGGCTTTGGTCATCGTGCGGCTCCTACAAAGATTTATTTGTAATGTCCCGGATTTTTTCCAGGGCATCGTGATATTTACGGCTGGTTTCCGGTTCTTTGCCGGTAACCAGGTATTCAACGGTGGTTCCCAGGGCGGCAGCTATTTTTTGGGCTTCGTCGGCCCGAGGGAGAGTTACCCGGCGTTTGCCGGAATAGTAGGTCTCATAATTGAGGCCCATTGATTCAACAAAAGCCCGAAGGGTGAATGTGGTTTTTTGCTTAACGAGGTCTTTCACTCGGTCAAAAAAGTCCATATTCACATTTTCGACAAAAAAAGATGAAAAAAAGACGTTATTTTTAACGTTTTTCTATTGACAATTCGGTAATATGACCGATATATTATTTATAGAACGTCAATATTGACGTTTCGCCGCCTGGCTGGTGTTCTCCCACGAATAAGACAGGCGGCTCATTGAGGAAAGGAGAAGGTAAAGTGGTGGCTTACTTTTTAGCGGGTTTCTTAGTGGCCGGTTCCTCCGGCTTAGCCTTCCTGGGGCGGCCGGGACCGGAAAATTTCTTGACAGCCTCTAATGCACTCATCGGATATATTGCTCCAGTAGTTATGGGCTTTATTCCTAATCTTTCAAGGCGCTTATGGGCAGTATCATATGCAATCTGTAACTCATCAGCTATTTGTTGGGTAGTAATCCCTTCAATCTTCATTTTTTTATTATCGGAAAATAAGAATTATTATTTTACTGAACAAATGTTAAGTAAAATTCAGAAAAAAACGAAAATTTGTCCGTTTTTTGGAAATTATATATTGACTTTAACGTCCAATTATTGGACAATATAGTATATCAGGGTCGATAAAGCCCTGACGCCGGTCCGGCTGTGTTCTCCCAAGACCAAAATCGGACCGGCTTACAGAGAACGACGGCCCCGCGGCACCGGGGGAAAAAGCGTTGTAATGGCCGAACCCGTGCCGGGGCGAGGCCGTTAGAACGCTTTTTTTATTGAGGAGGAGAGATGGAATTAGATGATGTTCTGGTCGCTATCCGACAACAGGCGGATCAGCTGCTGTGTGAGGCCCGGTCCGCCCGGAGCATGACCGATCTTGACAGAATCAAGGCCGGAAAAACAGAGATTCAACAACGGCTGAGTATGTGCAGAGAGCGTTTTGAGGCCGCCCGGAGGACCGCCGTATGATCCGCTTTTCGGCAGGTTTACCCCTGCCCGGTTTGGCCTTGAGGGGGCTCGGATTCTTCAAACATTTCTATGCGGAATTCGGGGTGCTCTTTCTTACAATCGTTATATTCTTTCTGCAAAGCCGCAATTTGAGCTATGCACTCTTTCAATTCTTTGATCATCCTTTGTCTTTCTTTCTCAAGATCGTCCATAAAGCCCTCCTGATCCCATTATCGGGAGAGTTCCTGGCCGCTTTAGCGAATTATTCTCCCGTCTTTCCGGGCTTCCCCTTGGCTCTGCTCTTGCTCACGGGTTTGGCCGGTTCTTCGGACCTGGCTTTGTGCGGACGGCCCATACGGACATTGCGGAGTATTTCCAGCACCTTGGGGTCATATACGGCTTCCCTGGTAATAGGCTGGATACCAGCGGTCTCTATTCGTTTTCGGGTAGCGTCTACTGAAATTTTTAGCGCTTTGGCAAGTTCTGAAACTGTCATTCCTTCCATTCTTTCTTTATCGGACATTTTGCAAGAAAAACTAAAAAAAGTATCGAATTTTGTAGAAATTTATCTTGACAAAGTATCGAATATATTCGATACTTATAGCATAGGCTGAGCAATCAGCCCTGCCGGTCCGAAGTGTTCTCCCGAATAAGCGGACCGGCTTACAGAAAACCAGCGTTCTCCCTTTCGGGGCAACGTTGCTTATAAAAAACAGCGTATAAGGCTTAGTGCGCTGTCAAACTTGTGTTCCTTGGCCCCCTGGAGACTAAGCCCTCCTCGTGGGCTTTTTTGTTACCCGAATGGGCGCCATTGGAGGCTTAGACGATGGTAGTAGACAGACTTGACAGATGGACCGAGCGGTCCTTGGCCTTGCTGGAAAGCCCGGAAGGGCATCGGATTTATGCCCGAAACAAGTACGAGTACGGACTAGATCGGCTCAATAACATTTGTGGAATCATCCAGAAAGCTTGCGGCCTCCTGAAATGGGAGAACCTCAAAGTCGTCTATGGCCGGGTTGAGGCGGAACTTGCCGCCGCCAAAGAAAAGGCCGCGGGGTGATACACAAACAGAGGGACGAAATGATGGTTAAAGCGCTGACGAAAAAGACATTTTATTGTGTCAGGATCGAGTCCTACAATAACGGCCCCGTTAAGACGACCATGTTCAGCCTGATGCGTAAGGTAAAACCCCATAGCTATGAGAAAAATACCTGGAGGCTGAAAATATCTGTCAATTGGTTTGATGACCAAGCCGTAGCGGAACAGTTTCTTGCCAATATCCGTAGGCAAATAATACCAGACAAAGCACCGAGTGGACAGAACTGGCTTAACGCACGAAAAGCGGCTGAATACGCCGGTATCGGACATACCACTCTCTACGACTGGATCAGGGAAGGTAAACTGCCTTTCCGCAGTTATCCCCTTGCTCACCGTATCAGAAAATTTGACCCGGCCGACATTGACGCATGGCGGGAATCACGCAGTCAGGAAGCGGGGATAGGCCCTGTTTTTCCGAGGAAACGCAAATGAAAGGGGGAGTGTATGTAGAGAGAAACGTGCAAACCGGATCCGGGGGCCTTGCTTGCCACGCAATTCGTCCTCCGGATTCCAATTATGCCCTGTCGGGATCGGAAATAAAAGGTTAGGAGGAAAACATGATTTTGAATAAAGGCTGGTTATTTCGCTTGGGAATTTTCATGAAGGACCTCGGGGAGCGGCATCCTTGGTTGTCATTGGGAATCGTCAAGCCTCTGGGATTGAGGTTAAAGGACTGGGTTTTAACTCATTCCACCGTCGGGGACCTGGAGAAATAGGATGCAAGCCTGTCCGTTCTGCGACTCGCCGCAGGCCGTCTTAGACACGCTCAAGTATAGGAGCGGGAAACCGTTCTGTTACCGGGGTAAGTGCCTGGGATGCGGTGCGGTTACCCGGTGGTGTGAAACCGAAGAAAAAGCGTGGGCGGCATGGAATACCCGGCCCCAAGGGCAATGTCTGCCGGAAGCGGCGCAAACTGCTTTTATCTGCAAAGACCTTTTTTTCTTCAAGGGCGCCATGTACGCGCGGAATCCGGAAACGGAATTCTGCTACACCGGCGGAAAGGACGGATACAGGCGGATGAGGAAAGCGGATTATCTGGTGGCGTATGCGGAATGCGCCAAGGCCGCCGGGAGGATGAAGGGATGAGAGGTAAGCAGCACATGACACCGGAAAACGCGGTTATTAAAGAATGTCTTGAATATCTTAACCTCAAAGGCATTTTCGCATGGAGGAATCAGACCGGGGCTTTGGCATCTTCCGATGGGAAACGATTTATCCGGTTTGGGAAGGTAGGCTCCGCGGACATCATCGGCATCCTGCCGGGCGGCCGCTTTATTGCCGTGGAATGTAAGGCGCCCAATGGGCGGCTGTCCGATTATCAGCTCGCTTTCCTGACTGATGTTGAGCACATGGGAGGTGTAGCGGTTATAGCGCGATCCAGTGAAGACATTGAAAAGGCGCTAAAAAAAGCCCGGGCGGAGGCGATTGCATGAATATACTAAAATTTCAAATCAAGTCCCGTGAGTATACGGTTGAGTATGAAACGGTATCGGATATTGTGCGCATAAAATGCGGTGATACACCGCGGAATGAATTGTCCGATACGATTAATCTCTTGGTAAAGTCCGCCGACATACTTTTTGGTTTTTCGGTAGGTTCAGCGAAGTTTTCATCGCTCAGCATTTCCCATGGTGACAACTCAAAGTCTCGCCTGACGCTTGAATTGCCAGTGATGGGGAACGATCCCGCGAAACTTCAATATCCCGCAGTAAACCGTAGCGTCATGCTGGATGCAAACGGGGAATATCTGGAAAAGGATCCCCGCAATGTGTATAACCGCTGTCTGCAAGCGGCTGAAAAATCAATTAAGGATTATGTGAGGGGCAAACGTCAGCAGATGAGTCTGGAATTTCAGGCGGATGCGAATGATGAACTTGCGGAAGCGCTTGGCGTTGATGACCCGGATATAAAACGTATTACCAATTTCCAGCGCAGGAAGGCAAAAGAAGCTGTCGCTTCTGATAATGTCCTTTCATTTGGGAATTGAAGGTATCACGGACGCGCCGCCTTTACAGGCGCACTTGGCAGGGTAAAGCAATGGCGGCTTACGTGGCTCATAACCACGGTGTTGGAGGTTCGAATCCTCCCCCTGCCCAAGGGCTTCGGGAACGAAGCCCTACAGCGTGGCAAGGCGTGGCAGGGCAGGGCAAGGCGAGGCAGGGCAGGGCAAAGGACAGCCCGGAAATTAGGAGGAGTAGCGGAGGCGATATGACAAAGAATGAGCTGGTACAACACATCCATGAGGAAACCGGCGTGGAGCCGGCAAGTATAAAACTGGTGATAAATGCCTTCATGAATGACATCAAGGCGGCGCTG
>JAIRLK010000210.1 GCA_031259515.1 Treponema sp.
CTGAAGTCTAAAGACTTTGCCCTGAAGTCTAAAGACTTTACTCCGAAGTCTAAAGACTTTGCCCTGAAGTCTAAAGACTTTGCCCCGAAGTCTAAAGACTTTGACTCAAAGTCTTTAGACTTTACGCCAAAATCCGGAGGCGCCGAGGCGGTTTGAACCCCGGAACCGGAGGCGGGAACGCCGCTTCCGGTATTACCTGCCGCGTTCAGCCGCCCACGCGGATCGTCAGCCAGGCGTCGTCGTAAAGCTGGAGGTTTTCGCCTACATCGTCCTTGAGTTCCACGTTGAGCAGTTCCTCCTCCGTGTAGTAGGGTGTAACCTTTTTAAGGGCCCGGGCGGGGATGTTGGCAGTGGCGGGGAAACCAAAGTAGTCGGTAAACTCGGCGTAAATATCGGGACGGTGGATAAAGTCGATAAACGTATAGGCCAGGTCTATATTCTTCGCGCCTTTGAGGATACACATGCTGTCGATGTACGCAGGGCCGCCTTCGGGGGGAATAAAGAAGACGGTGTGCGCCTTGAGTTCGTCGGAGATTTCCTCGTACACAACCTCGGCGTAGCCCTGGACAACCCAGAAATCCTCGTCGGCGAAACCTTTGCCAAAGGCTTCGGCGTCGAACTTGAGGAGGTTCGGTTTCCAGGCCGTATTGATTAAGTCCCGGGCCGCGGCAATTTCGGCGGGGTTCACGGTGTTCACCGAATATCCCAGGAAACTCAGGGCGTCGCCCAGCACTTCCCGCATGTCATCCAGCATGGTCATCTTGCCGCGCAGATCCTCCCGGCTAAAGATAGACCAGCTCTTTTCGTAGGCGGGGACCCGGGCGGTGTTGACCGCGATTCCGGCGGCGCCGAAATAGTAGGGAACCGCATAGTCCATGGCGGGATCGTAGGCTGCCTTTTGAAGCACGACCGGATCGATGTTGCCGAGATTCCGGAGTTTGGACTTGTCGATCTTTTCGAGCATTCCCTGTTTAACCATGATAGAAACATAGTCCCCCGAGGGAAACACCAGATCGTACCCGGTACCGCCGGCCAGGAGTTTGGCGTAGAGTTCCTCGTTGGAAGCGAAGGTGTCGTACACGACGGTTACCCCGTATTCCTGCTCGAATTTCCGCAGGATAGAATCCGGGGTGTAATAGGTCCAGTTGTAGACATAAAGCCGGGTGGAACTCTGGGCTTGACCGGATGCCGTTCCGTCTTTCTTCGCACAGCCGCCGAAGGCGATAAGCATGACGGACATTACCGCCCACAGGACCGCAGGTGTGAAATTTTTTCTCATTTTTCCTCCTCCTCGTGTTGAATTCCTTTTTCAACACCTTTTGTATATTTTGAACCGCTTTGGGACGATCCTCCCGCGTGGCGGATTCACTTTTTACCGCTATTTTGCCGCGATATATTTAAGAAAGTTCCTGAGCAGACAGGTAAGCAGCACGGTCCCCAGGATCATGACCACCGACAGGGCGTTTATCACCGGAGACACGCCAAAACGGATGGCCGAGTAGATGTACAGCGGCAGGGTCGTCGATCCCGGCCCCGCGACAAAATAGGTGATAACGAAATCTTCCAGAGAGATGGTTACGGCGGTTAAAAAGCCGGAAATAATGCCGGGCATACAAATAGGAACCGTTACCCGCGTCAGGATCTGCCGCTCACCCGCCCCCAGATCCCGGGCGGCTTCTATGATGGAAAAATCAAACTCATCCAGCCTGGCCATCACCATAAGGAACACAAAGGGCAGATTAAAGGTGGTGTGGGCAATAAAAATCGTGAGGAGCCCCAGGGGTATTTTTACTCCCGCGAAAAACAGAGCCAGGGAGACGCCGATGATAATCTCTGGAAGTATCATGGGGAGGAACGAAATGGTCTGAACATAGTTGCGCAACTTAAAGCGGTACCAGTTGACGCCTATGGCGCCGAAGGTCCCGAGGACCGTTGCCGTCCCCGCAGATGTCAGGGCGATCACGATGCTGTTCCAGAAAGCCCGCCAGAGATCCCGCGAATGGAGGAAGAGCTGTTCGTACCAGACAAAGGAAAAGCCGGTCCACTTCATGCCCTTGGACGCGTTGAAAGAATAGAGGATTAATACCAGAAGGGGAAGAAAGAGAAACACGATGGTAGCGATGAATATGGTCTGGGACAGGGAAAACCGGGAACCAGACGCCCGCCTGGCATGACGCGCGGCTTCCCCCGGCGCTCCTCCGCCCTTGAGGGGAGTAATAACGGCGCGTATATTGAGTTTCATGCCCCTTTTCCCCCGTTATTCGGCGTTTCGGCGCCGCGTCCACGGTTCATGTCCGTAAGACGTTTGGCATCCTTCTTTTGGAGGCTCATCATGATGAGAATACCCGCCGTGGTTACCAGGGTAAGGACCATGGAAATCGCCGACGCCAGCGGCCAGTTCCGGGCCTTGGTAAGCTGATCCGCCACCACATTCCCCAGCATATAGGATTCCTTACCTCCTACCAGCAGGGGCACCGCGTAGGCGCCAAAGATGGGGATAAAGGTGAAAAGCACCGCCGTGTAGAGGCCGCTCCTGATGTTCGGGAGCAGCACCTTGACTATCGCCATAGATTTGGAAGCCCCCAGATCCCGAGCCGCCTCCAGGAGGGAGAAATCGAATTTATCAATGGTGGAAAAGAGGGGCAGGATGGCGTAGGGCAGGTACATATAGACCAGCACCAGGATCACCGCCGGCTGATTGTAGATGAATTGAATATAGTCCTGAATCAGTCCTATGCGTATAAGGAATTCGTTTAAAAAGCCGTTGTTCCCCAGGATGTTCATCCAGGCGAATACCCGGATAAGAAAGTTGGTCCAGAAAGGAATGATGATGACCAGAAGCAGCAACGTTTGGCGCCGGCTCTTGGCCATATAGTATCCGCAGGGCAGGGCAAAGAGAATGGTAATCACCGTGGCGGCCAGGGAGGTTATAACCGTACGAATCGTGATGAACAGTAACGTGGAGTTCCCCAGGGCCTTGTAGGCGTCCAGGGAAAGCCGCCCCGGGGCTATGCCGCCGTAGAGGCCCTTCCGGTGGAAACTGTAGATCACGATGATGATGAGCGGCGCCAGGAAAAAAGCGGTGAACCACAGGGCCATGGGACCTGAGTAGAGAAGCCCGTAATTACGCTTTACGGAGCTATGCGGGTTTTCCGCAACCTTGGCGGAAGACGGCAGGGCGCTCACGGATATTTAATCCCGACGATATACCCGTCATTTGCGCTCCAGGAAAGGAATACCGAATCCTTCCATACAATATCCGGCCCTTCATCTGAATATTTCGCGTGCTGCTTGATGACCCGGATAAGAACATTCCCCAAGGTTTTGACGTAGAATTTGGTCTGGAATCCCGAATAAATAGGCTCGTCAACGACGCCCTGAAAATGGTTGATGTCCTCCCGTTTGGTAACGGGTTTTTCCTTGGAGATGACGATCTTTTCCGGCCTGATGGTAAAACTCACGTTTTGGCCCGGTTTCACCGGATCAACGGTGGTAACTTTGATTCTGCCCAGCTCCGGGATGTTTAGTTCCGCCATGTATTCCGTCACGGGGGGCTTGTCCAGCTTTTCCACCGAAGCGACGGTGGCGTCGAACAGGTTGGTCTCGCCGATGAAGCGGGCCGCAAAGTCCGTAGCCGGACTCTCGTAGATTTCGTGGGGAGTTCCCACCTGCAAGACATCTCCCTGATTCATCACCGCGATCCGGTCAGAAACCGACAGAGCTTCCTGCTGGTCATGGGTAACATAGATGAAGGTGATGCCGATTTTATCGTGAATCTGGTCCAGCTCAATCAGCATGTGCTGCCTGAGCTTCGCGTCCAAGGCGGAAAGCGGTTCGTCCAGCAGCAACACCCGGGGTTCATTGATCAGGGCCCGGGCAATAGCGACCCGCTGTTTCTGTCCCCCGGAAAGCTGGTTCGGCCTCTTTTGAGCGTGTCCCTCCAACTGGACCAGTTTAAGGTACTCCTTCACCTTCCCGTCAAGCTCCGGTTGGGGGGTCTTCTTTATTCTGAGGGAAAAAGCCACGTTTTCAAAGACCGAAAGGTGGGGAAACAAGGCGTAATTCTGAAAAACCGTGTTTACCTGCCTGCGGTTAGGGGATAACGGAAGCACATCGGTTCCTTCAAGCATTACCGCGCCGTAATCCGGCGTCTCAAACCCCGCAATGATGCGCAGAAGGGTCGTCTTCCCGCAGCCTGAAGGCCCCAGCAGGGAGAAGAATTCTCCCTTTTTAATCTCAAGGTTTATATCATTTAAAACCGTAAAATCACCAAAGGATTTTGAAACGCCCTTGATGAACACATCGCTCCCTTTCAATACGGTTCTCGCAACCTCCCTTCGCCGGGTAACTACCGGTCCCTGCCGGGGCCGTTTGTGAAAAATACAGATAAGGGTACAATGCGTATTTTAGCCGTCATTGTCAATGAGTCCTCTGATTTTTTTGTCGTTCTTATGGGGATGGTGAAAAACTTCTCTATCATTTATGCGTTTATCCTGGCCGGCCCTCCCCTTCCAGCAGTTCCGTCATCGCGTTGATGTCCAGCGATACATTGGTCGCGCTGGACGCCGGGGTTGTTACGAAGTAACGCATTGATTCTCCCGCTGAAGAGAAGGATTCGCCCTTCACCCTCGTGATACAGCTCCCCGGAGTAGCCCTGCCGCCCCGGGGAGCGCGGGTTTATCAACCCCTCCTTATTCCGTAGGCAGTTCCGTCATCGCGTTGATGTCCAGCGACACATTGGCCGCGTCGGACGCCGAGGTTGTTACGAAGTAACGCAGGGATTCCCCGTCAAATACATAGACCACAAACCAGAGGGAAGCCGGTGTGTCAGGCACCTTGAGGGACCAGTCGCCGTTCTCGTCTATCGTCACGAGGCCGAGCATATACGACTGTCCTTCCGCTATGTCTCCCGATTCGGGAATCGCGCTAAGGGGCACAACATAACCCATTATTGTTCCCGCGGGCAGATTGGCAACGGTTCCGCTTACGGTTCTGGTCGTAAAGGCAACATTACCCAATGGGATGCCGGATATATTACCGCCGTTGTAGGTACAGGTTGTTAGAGGCTTGGTTGTGTATGGGGG
>JAIRLK010000245.1 GCA_031259515.1 Treponema sp.
ATGCCGTCCATCCTCCATCAATGATCAAATTGGAACCAGTCATATAAGCGGAAGCGTCGGAAGCAAGAAAGATCATGGCTCCGTTAAATTCATCGGCCCTGGCCATCCGGCCTATGGGCGCAGTAATTTTTCTGAAATTCCGCGTCCTGAGTTTCCCGCCATACCCCGGAAGGAGTAAAGGCATTGACCCGGATTCCCTTTTTTGCCCAATAAACAGCGCAGTACCGGGTGTAACCGGTATTCGTTTGACTGATCTCATGTTTTCCGAATGTCAGATTGTCATATTAATCCTTCCTGCCGGTACACTTGATGACGTGATAGCCGAACTGAGTCTGCACCACGCCGCTTACGGAACCAGGGGAAAGCTGCTTAACCGCCGATTCAAAGGGCGCCACCATTTTCCCCGGGCCGAACCAGCCCAGATCGCCTCCCGAAGACTTGGAAGGGCAGGTAGAAAATTCCCGCGCCAGGGATTCAAAAGAAGCGCCTTGTTTGATGCGTCTCAGAAGGTCTTCGGCCAGGCCCCTGTCTTTAACCAATATATGACTTGCTCGCCATTCCATATAAACTCCTAAAAAAGCCCCGGGGAAAGGAGTAACCCCGGGGCACACACAAAGGGAAGGAGGAATAGAAACCCCGCATAATCCACTTAAAGCGCACCCACAATTAAACTAACTCCAGGCGACACCGCATTAGATTACCGTGTTCAATTATATAACAAAGCCCGAACATAAAGGTAACAAAAATCATCACGTTTTATCTGTTGAATTTTAGGTCCGTAAACAACCGAAAGAGCGTACCGGAAATTTATCAGGGCTTTTCCGCTTTCCAGGCTGAAATAAACAGTTCGTAGGCGGCGATGGTAGCGGACAGGGTAATGCCCTGTACCTCTCCCCTGCCGAGCCAATCGGCCCCCTCCATGTGATAAAGGTGCCGAAGGGTTCCCTCCAAGTCATCTACGGTACAATCAGGGTCCGCTTCCCTGCGGCGTTTGAGTCCCCGCAGTTCCTCTTGCAGAGTTTCTTCATATTTCTCTTCCCGCCAATCTTTGGACGGCTCCATTTTTATACGCTCCTAGGAGTTTGCACGGAAGATTTTTGCGATAAATCGCAAAAAATCTCCAATTCCAGGGGTAAAGCCCCACAAACTCCTCACTGAAAAATTTACCCTACAGGCCCTAACGCTTCAAGGCGCGGGATATTCGATACGGCGAAGGATCCGTTTCATCGGACCGGGGATGAGAAAACCGGAGCGGCGGATCATGGGAGTATCCCGGCGCTCGATCCAAGCGCCCCGCTCGTCCCGGATGTACTCGTACCGAACATCCGTTTCCGTCATGTCCCTGTTTCCACCCTCACCGCCGGGAACCTGACCGGCCATATCCTCCGCCTGGCAGATGCCGGAAAAACGGACCAACAGCCCTTCCTCATCCCATTGGAAGGAAAAACGGTCAAAGTCCGCTGGCTGCGGGGCCTCGGCCTCAAGAGGAAGATCCTTCTGAAGACGCTCCCAATACCGGGGTCTGCCTTTTCCAACATAGAGGGCGGAGTATTCCCCGGCGGAAGTAACAATCCCGGAAATATTCCCCATGCTGTCGTAGTGGTACGCTTCGGTAAACTCCTCTCCGTTCGATAAATCCGTTCGTAAAAAACGCGTGATCCGCCCTCCGGGCGCTTCGTACTGGTATACGAAAACCGCCAGAGCATTCCCGTCCCGATCATACCAGATTTCCGTAGCCCCGGCAGCCTCGTATTCAATCATCGTAAAATACAAGGTTTCCCCCCGGCTTATTCTGATAAGGGATGGAAAGGAGTCTTGGTCTTCGATTTTGTATCCAATAATGAGAATATCCCAGGATGTCAGCGATGCCGGTGTTTCCGGCGTTATGGTGAAGCCCCGGATAAGACCATTGCGCACAAAACGGGTTTGGACCTGAAAAAAAACGCCGTCCCTCAACAGGGGAAACTCCGAAAGAAGCCCCTCGCCGTTCCGTCTAACCGTCAGTTCCGCTGCCGGCTCCTCCGCCGGGTCTTCGCTGTCCCTGATAAGGGTAAGGGCCGAGCCGCCCTGGGGGTAGGGCAAAGAAAAGGCGTCGGGGGGTATGGCAGGAGGCCAATCCGGACGCCAGGAGACTTCCCCGGACAAAGCGGCTTCATACAAAGCAAGGACAGGGAAAAAATCAGCGGCTCCCGGGACGAGGGTTTCCCCCTCTTCCGCCCCGGCGAAAAAGGGCGCCAAAAAAATGAAGGCAATACAGAGGGCCAAACGAACCATATTTAACAGTATAGCCTACAGCGCCTATCGTTTGTAGAGCCATTCAGGAGACGCAAACCTTTTAACGGCCAGTTCCCGGGCCCGCCCATCCTCGGCAGACGCCGGGCCACCGGGATAGGCCGGCGCGGAAAGAGGAACAGCAAATTCCAGGTCCAAGGCTTGGCGGAACCCCTCGATCATGGCGGCCTCGGTCTCCCCAAACCCCAAGGAAAGCCCCTGGGCGCGGAGGCTGGTAACCCGCGCCTTTACGTCCCGTATAAGCCGGCCTTTCATCTTCTCTTCCGGAACCCTGAGCAGGCTGAACATGAGGTCCACGTCCAAATCCAGGAGCACGGTACCATGCTGAAGGACCGCGTTCATGCGGCGGGTTTGGGCGTTACCCGAAATCTTCCGGTCACCGCAGAGGATATCATTGATAGGCGCAAACCGGGCGCGTAATCCAAGAAGGGCAAGCCCCCGGATGAGGCCCTCGCAGAGGATGCGGTACGAATCATGGATGGATGATCCCGCCAGGGGATGACCGGACGGAAGGATGATGCTGTAGGTAAGTTCCGCATGGTGAAAGACCGCTCCGCCGCCGGTGATGCGCCGTATGACATCCACTCCCCGGTCTTTGCAGGCATGGGTATCCACCTCCTCCTCAAGTCCCTGGAAGTAACCTACCGAAACCGCCCGCGGCTCCCAGCCGTAAAACCGCAAAACCGGGAGAGAGCCTCGTTGGGCTGCCGATTCCAGGAGGGCTTCGTCCAAACCCATGTTGTAATAGCAATCATGGAAGCCGGTTTGCAAGAGCCGTACCGGATACGGCTTTTCCGGCGTTTCGTTCATAAATTTTCCTTCCTTCATAGCAGCTTATTCATAGCAGTTTGTTAGGCTTCGCGCATAAAATCCACAAGTGCAACAGGCTCATAGCTTTTCCTCCCTGTTCGGGAAGGCCGATTTCAAGGAAGCGTATACCAGGGAGGAGATCCCGGAGCCGGTAATGCCAAAAGCCTCAACCTCTTCTTCTTGCAGGAGGGTATTAAAACAACCTTCCAGTTCCGAAAGGGGAATCCCCGCCAGGCGTTCCTCAACACGGTCAAACCCCGCTTCGGGACTCGCGAAAAAATCTCCCCGGATTCGTATGCGGTTAAGGGTATCGCCTTCAATATCCGCGCTGAACCGGATGAGCTTACACCCTTCCGGCTTCCCTACCCCGTCAATCCGCATAACCGCCCTTTTGTCCCGCAGCGGAAGCGGCTTCAAAGGCGTGGTAACTCGTCCGGGCAAAAGGGGAAGATACCACGGAAAGAAACCCCCGCTCCCTGGCCGCCTGGGCATAGGCTCTGAACCGTTCAGGAGGGATATATTCCGCTACCGGGATCTGCCGCCTTGTCGGCTGGAGATACTGGCCCATCACGAGAATATCCACGCCGGCGGAACGGAGTTCATCCATGGTTTGGAGGACCTCGTTTTCAGTTTCCCCCAGCCCCAAAAGAAGGCTTGATTTAGTCGCCGGGACAGGAAGTCCCGGAACGCCCGAAGGGAAGGGTCTCCTGGCGGCCATCAGGGTGTCAAGGCTTTTATCGAAGGAAGCCCGGCGGTCCCGGATATCCTGGAGAGAACGGACGGTTTCTACGTTGTGGGCAATCACATCGGGACCGGCTTCCAGGATACAGGCCATTTCCTCTTGAGTATAATCAGGGATAAGGACTTCAACCTGTATCTCCGAAAGCCGCCCCTTGATCGCGGTGATACAGGCGGCAAAATGACCCGCCCCCCGGCCAGGCAGATCATCCCGGTCCACAGAGGTAAGCGCCACGTATTTAAGCCCCAGCTCCTCCACCGCCCGGGCTATGCCGTCCCCTTCCGCATCATCGGGCGGAAGCCCTTCCCGTCCAGATTTTACAGCGCAGAACCGGCAGGAACGGGTACAGACATCCCCCAAGATCATGAAGGCGGCGGTTCCCGCTCCCCAACATTCGCCCTTATTAGGACATTGGGCTTCGTCACAGACCGTACGGAGCCGGTGTTTCTTCAAGGTATCCGCTACGCGCTTCCAGGTATCTCCAGAGGGGAAACGAACCCTAATCCAGTCGGGTTTGGGAAGATCCGGTGTTGTCATGGGAACACTATACCTCAAAATCGTATGCTTGGATATAAAAAAACGGAGCCAATACCAGCTCCGTTTTAGTTACGAAAGATTGATTATCCTTCCTGGCGTATCCATGCTTCCTTTACACCCAAGGCGCCAAGCTGTTGGGCAACAACAGTCAACTGCTGGACGTTGATTCCGGGAATCACCACCCGCCAATTCTGGCCGTACTGCTCATAGGCGGGGCTTAATCCTGCCCGCAGCAGAGATTCGGCGATTACCTGGGCATTCTTAGGATCGGCATAGGACCCCACCTGTACCCGGTAGACCCCGTGACTTGCCGGATCAGGCATACGGGGCTTAATCACCGCCGCAGAAGACTGGGCCTGAGCCGGAGGAGCGGTATAAACAACCGCCGCCTGGGCCTGAGATGGAGGAGCGGTATAAACAGCCGCCGCCTGGGCCTGAGATGGAGGAGCGGCATAAATGGTCGCCGAAACCTGGGCCGCCGGAGCACCGGAAGCGGGGGCGGCAGTCGTATAAACCGTTACCGGAACCTGATCCGTCGAAGGAGGATTCGTATACACGGTTATTGGAGACTGGACGGTTTGGACCGGCGCTTGTTGTTGAGAAAGAACCGGCGGCTGAACGTATACCGGTTGGAGGTGAGATGACTGGGGCTGAGGTTGCTGCACCTGACGGTAAGCCTGGGGAGCCATTGCCGGAGGACACGGGACCTGCGGCTGAACTTGAGATTGAACCGAAGCTACCAGAACCTTAACCGGGCCCGCCGCCGTTACCGGAGCAACCGGAACCGACGTAATTGTTACCGGGGTTACCGGGACCGCCAGCAACGGAGTAACCGGGACTGCCGGCGCCGGAGTAACCTGTTGAGCATAAACCGGGGCGGCTGTAATAATCGGGCCCGGAACAGCCTTCAACGCGGGAATCATATATACCGGTATAGCCTGCAAAGGACCGGGAGCGGGCTCTTCAGGAGGTTTCTCCGCTACGACAGGAGGCGGCGGGGCGGGCTCCGCCGCAGGGGGTTTGGCCGTTACCGTGATGGTATTATATATGGTAACAGGCGCGGGAGGCGCGGAAACAGGCTCTTGCTTTTTTGGAGGATCTTCCCGTACCGGCTGGGGTTTCGGTTCTTCCCGAACAATAAAAACCGGCTCTGGTTCCGGAGCAGGCGCGGGGGGCGGGGGTGGAGGCGCGGAGGCCGGAGTGGGCGTGGGAGCCGGAGCGGGCGCAGGCTCTGGAGCGGGCGGAGGCGCAGGGGCCGGTTCGGGCGCGGCTGCCACCTCGATATTACGCACGACCTCAATACTCACCGGCGTAGTTCCCGAGGCATTCATTTCCAGCCGCGCCGAAGCGCCCCTGGAAAGGTCGATAATCCGCGTTCCCGAAGCAGGTATACGACCCGTTACCGTAACGATAACTTCCTTCCCATTTGACGTATTGACGACCTTTAACTGGGTCCCCATAGACAAACTAGGATGAGAAGCCACGAGCTGATCCGTACTCAGCTCGGCAGTCGCGGCCCCAGTCTGCCGAAAACTCCTCAGTCCGGCGCTTTGCGCAACCGCCAATCCGGTAACGGCCGCTCCGATAAGTGCTGCTACAATTATACGTCTCACTATCATCCCCTCCTCCCCTGTTACCAAACTACTTCTGCCCAGATCCAGGGTTTTTAATTTTCAATCATCGCCATATTATCGCGGTCATTCAAATTTTCCACTTCTACCCAAATTCATACTGCCAACAACGATGTAGTCTTTACTATATATCAGTCTCAGATATTGTGCAATGCCTTTATCAAGTGTTTGCATTTTTATGTAAATTCCCGCCTGTTTTGCAGGATAGAACCTCCAAAAGCGTACCCCGAATGACGCTTGGTGTATGGACCTGTCCACGAAACAAAGAATAGCACTATTTTTACATCAAAATATTGCTATACGGCGATCCGGTTTTGCGTTTTTTTTGCATATTTCTCTGTTTTTATCAAAAAATTCTTGTCGCAAAGGAAACGCCGTTATGGTATGATTCAACAATCTTACTATATTTTGGAGGAATGAAAAATGAAAAGAATCTTTGCGCTTCTCGTGGTTCTGGGTGCAATCGGGTCCCTGGTTTTTGCCGCCGGCAGCGGTCAGCAGAGTGGAGGGGGGGCGTCCGCTTCTTCGGGCTCCTTGCTTATCGGCATCGCCATGCCGGAGACTCATGTCCTGCGCTGGCAGAAAGACGGCGCTTCCCTCAAATCCTTTGCGGAAGCTAAAGGGTACCGGGCGGAAGTGGCCTTCGGCGACGCGGATCAGAATCAGCAGAACCGGCAGCTCCAGGGTTTTCTGACCCAGGGCGCCAAACTGCTCGTGGTCGGCAACATCAATGACGGGGTAAATTCCGCCATTGCCGACGCCGCCCGTGATAGTGTAGCGGTCATCGCCTATGACCGGCTCATCATGGGATCCGCCGATTATGATTACTACATTACGTTCAACAACTTTAAGGTCGGCCAGTTCCAGGGCCAGGGTATTGAACAGGGGCTGGATCTGAAATCCGCCACCGCCGACGCTCCCAAGTACATCACCCTTTTTGCCGGTTCTCCCACGGACAACAACTCCAAGTTCTTCTTTGACGGGGCTATGAGCGTGCTGAATCCCTACATAGACAGCGGCGTACTGAAAGTGGTGGGACCCTATCCCAAAACTTCCGCGGACAACGCCAACTTCCAGCGTATCGCCACTGAAAACTGGCAGGCGCCTATCGCCAAGACCAGGATGGAAAACCTCCTCAGTAATGACGCCCGGGATGTTGTCCTCGACGCGGTTCTAGCGCCCAACGACACCCTGGCCCGGGCCATCATTGAGGCGTGTCTGGCGGACGCCAAGTA
The DNA here is from genome assembly GCA_031259515.1 of Treponema sp. Lineage (GTDB taxonomy): Bacteria > Spirochaetota > Spirochaetia > Treponematales > Breznakiellaceae > JAIRLK01. The sequence continues at coordinate 7,245 of JAIRLK010000245.1, forward strand.
TGCCGGCGGCAAACTGCCGGTGGTTACCGGTCAGGATGCGGAATTCGATTCCGCCCTTTCCATCAAGAACGGCCAGCAGTACATGACGGTGTTTAAGGACACCACCAAACTTGCCGAAGCCGCCATTCTCCTGGCGGATCAGATCCTCAAGGGCCAGGCGATCAATATTCCCGGCGCGGAGCTTGCCTCGGGGGATCTCGTCAGCATAGGCGACACGGGCAGGAAAGTGGTAAAAGCCTACCTGCTTGAGCCGGTAATCATCACCAAGAGCAATATTTCTGTACCGGTAGACGCCAAATTCTACACCGACGCGGAAGCGGCGCAGCTTCGGTAGTTTAACACACTAATTCAGTGCGGAACCGCTGTTCACAACAGCGGTTCTGTCATATTGGAGCTGATATGAGTGATGAATATATTCTGGAGATAGAGAATCTGATCAAGGATTTTCCGGGAGTACGGGCCCTTGACAAGGTAAATTTGAAGGTCCGAAAAGGCGAGATTCATTCTATCTGCGGGGAAAACGGCGCCGGGAAGTCTACCCTGATGAGCGTTATCAGCGGTGTGTATCCCAAAGGTTCTTATGAAGGCAAAGTTTTTTTTAAGGGCCGTGAAACCCACTACCACAGTGTAAAGGACAGTGAAAAAGAAGGGCTTGCCATCATCCATCAGGAATTGGCGCTGAGTCCTTATCTTTCAATTTATGAAAATATTTTTCTTGGGCACATGAAAACCCGGCTGGGCATAATCAACTGGGGTAAATATATACGGGAATCAAAACAGTATCTGACCCGGGTAGGCCTCAACGAAGACCCCGCCACTATCGTGAGTAAGCTCGGCGTTGGGAAGCAGCAGCTTGTTGAAATTGCCCGGGCGCTTTCAAAACAGGTTGAACTTCTTATCCTGGACGAGCCGACTTCTTCTTTGAACGACGACGAAAGCGCTAAACTTTTGGAGCTTATCCTTGAGTTTAAACGCCAGGGGATCACGTCGGTGATGATTTCCCATAAACTGAACGAGGTACTTTTGGTAGCGGATACGGTTACTATCATTCGGGACGGCAAATCCATTTCGGCCTGGGATGTAAAGCGGGATACTCTGACGGAAGAGATAATCATCAAGGATATGGTTGGCCGGGATCTGACCCACCGTTTCCCTGACAGAATTCCCGTACTGGGCGATACGGTGATGGAAGTGAGAAACTGGACCGTGTACCATCCTGAATATCACACCATCAAAGTTGTCGATACTGTTTCTTTTTATCTGCGGAAAGGAGAGATACTGGCCTTCTGCGGCCCCATGGGCGCGGGGCGCACGGAACTCATGATGAGTATTTACGGAAAGTCCTACGGCTCTCAGAGTGAAGGAGAAGTCTTTATTAATGGGAAGAAAACGGAAATAAAGAGCACAAAAGACGCCATTAACGCGGGTTTAGGCTATGTTTCCGAAGACCGGAAGAATCTGGGGCTTATCCTGATTCAGGATATTAAAACCAATATTTCAAGTTCCAGCTTACGAAAAATTTCAAAATTCGGCGTGGTAAACAGCCAGCGGGAGATTGAGGAGGCGGAAAAATACCGGGAGGATCTGCGCATCAAAACGCCTTCGGTGAATCAGCTTACCCGGAATCTTTCGGGCGGCAATCAACAGAAGGTAGTGGTAAGCCGTATGCTTATGGCGGACCCGGATATTTTCATCGTTGATGAACCGACCCGGGGCATTGACGTTGGGACCAAATCGGAAATCTACAACATCCTCAATGATCTGGCGCGCCGGGGGAAGAGCGTCATCATGATCAGCTCTGAACTGCCTGAAGCGCTGGGTATGGCCGACAGGATCTATGTGATGAACAAAGGCAAAATAAAAGGTATGCTTATGCACAACGAGGCGACTCAGGAAAAAATAATGCGCATGGCGCTGGTTGGATAGGCACACTACAAAAAAGATTTAAGGAGAGGGAATATGAGCGACCAGAAAACAGGCGGCAGTGCGGGTATTGGCGCTTTGATTAAAAACAACATCCGTAATTATTCTATGTTTATTATACTGATCCTGATAATGATCGTATTCGGTTTTCTGACCAGGTGGATCAATTTTAGTTCCCGGAACATTTCCTATATCTTTATTCAGTATAGTTATGTTCTTATCCTCGCGGCAGGCATGGTTCAGATTATTATCGTCCAGGGCATAGACCTTTCAGTCGGATCGGTTTGCGCGTTTGTCGGGGCCATAAGCGCCATGCTGTACAACACCGGCATGGGAATGCCCCTTACCCTGCTGCTTGCTCTGGCGATGGGACTGGCAATAGGCGCTTTCCAGGGACTGTGGGTGGCCTACGCGAACATTCCGGCCTTCATCGTAACCCTGGCGGGGATGCTGCTCTTCCGGGGGCTTACCTACATCATTACTAAAGTAAACCCCATAGCCCTTAAGGACGACGGTTACAAACAGCTTGCTTCGGGTATGCTGAATATTCCGGGCCTGGAAATCCATAACGTGTCTATCCTTGGCCGGCAGACCGACGCTGTTTATCTTACCGCGATTCTTGCCGGCATACTGGTAATCGCCCTGTTTGTCATTTCCGAGATTGTTTCCCGTCGGAATAAAATAAAGAACAATTTTGAGGTTACCCCGCCGCTTTTATTTGCCGGTAAAATCGTGATAATCAGCCTGTTGATACTGTTCCTCTGCGAGCGTTTCGCAACCTACCGGGGACTTCCCGCAGTAGTAGTTGTGTTGGCCATTACCGTCCTGGTTTTCCACTTTATCCTGAAGAACACCGTTCTGGGCCGGTACATCTATGCGGTGGGCGGCAATTCCCGCTCCGCGAAACTTTCAGGGATCAACTCAGAGTTGGTTGTCTTCATTGTATTCTGCATCATGGGTTTCTTAACCGGGCTTGCCGCAGTGGTATCCACCGGTTACATGAACTCCGCCCTGCCCCAGGCCGGCAACCTCTTTGAGATGGACGCCATCGCCGCCTGTTACATAGGCGGCGTCTCCGCTTCCGGCGGCATCGGGTCCGTGGCGGGGGTCATCGTCGGCGGCCTTGTCATGAGCGCCATCAACAACGGCATGTCCCTGATGAATCTGGGCCAGCACTATCAGTATGTGGTCAAGGCATTGATCCTGCTCCTCGCGGTACTCTACGATGTATATACCCGCCGGAAAGCCGGCTTAGGTTGATTGGTTATGAGTTAACAAGGATACGCGCGTGTCGGATTTGATTGTAAAACTTTACGCCCCGGAAAATGACGGGTTTGCCGACTGGTCCGGCGGGGCGGTTCAAATTAAACAGGCCCACCCGGCGGAGAAACACAAGGTTCTTGATTTTATCATGAAGAATTTTGATTCCCCCGGCTGGGCTGATGAATGTGAGCGGGCGTTCGCGCACGATCCGGTTTCGTGCTTTATCGCCGTAAAAGACGGGGAGATAGTCGGGTTTTCCTGCTGGGACGCCACAGCCAAAGGCTTCTTCGGCCCTATGGGGGTACGGGCGGACCGCCGTAAATGCGGCGCGGGAGGCGCCCTCCTGAAACGGGCGCTTTTCGCCATGAAAGAATACGGCTATGCCTATGCGATCATCGGCTGGGCCGCCGAAGACGCGATCCCCTTCTACCAAAAATGCGCCCGCGCCGAACTCATCCCCGACAGCCCGCCGGAAAAGAGCGTATACCGCAACATGGCCGCCGTCCGCCCTTGAATCCTTACCTCTGACACCGGCAGGCAACAAGGCAGACAACACGCCACGGCTCACGTTATAGTGTATTAAGAAGACGGCGTGCCAGGCCCCTGACACTGCAAATTCCTCAATTTAGGCAGATTTTTCCCCGTTTGGACAGCGAATCCCCTCATTTTTAGACAAAAACGTCCCATTCGCTCTAGCTTTTGACTCGTCCGCTGGAAATAACAACGATAAGAACCCAAATCCACTAACTTGTAAATCTTAAGAGGCTGTTCCAAAACTGTGCGCTAAACGCGCACAGTTTTGGAACAGCCTCTTATTTATATACATTTCCTAAGCGTGGAGTCAGCAGGTACTTTTGGCCGGGCTTGGCGGGGAAGCGGAATCCGCCGGGGATTGCTTCGACCGGGACCGGCTTCCCCTCCGAAACAACGGTCAGGGGATCCCCGCGGCAGCCGATAAAGGCCCCCGGTCCTGCGGTAATAGCCGCCTCTTTAAGGCCGCCGTTACTCCAACGGATGTCCACGCGGTGACCGCCCCGTGCACGGAGTCCGCAGATCCGGCCTTCTTTCCAGGAAGGGGGCAGGGCGGGGAGCAATTCCAGGATACCGGTGTGGCTTTGCAGCAGGACTTCCGCAATGCCCGCGGCGGCCCCCAGGTTGCCGTCGATCTGGAATACCCGGCTGCCGTTCAGAAAATTCCGCGTCCCCGAATGGGTGATCATCCGGTCAATAAACAGGCCGCTGAGTTTTCCATCGCCGAAACGCGCGGCTTCGCAGATATACCAGGCCAGGGGCCAGCCGCCCCCGCCGGCGCCATTTTCGAGCCTGAGCATCAGGGATCTTTGGACGGCCTTGAGCAGATCGGGAGTATCGCGCCAGTTGATCTCATCGCCGGGGTAGGCCCCCCAAAGATGAGAAATATGGGGCATGCCGGGCATCATTTCTTTTTCCTCGTTCAGCCATTCAAGAAGCTGGCCTTGGGAACCTATCCTGTTCTGGGGCAGTTTCGCCGATGCCGCGGCAAATTCGGCGCTGAGGGGGTCTTTCAGTTCAAGAACAGCATCCGCCTCAATACAGGCGGCAAAAAGGGCCCTGAGAATCTGATTATCCATCGCGGGCCCCGCGCATACCGGGGTATCAAAACCGTCGTCCAGGACATAGCGGTTTTCCGGCGAAAGCGAAGGATTCGTTACCAGGCTGCCGTTGCCGTCATCCGAAAGGAAATCGAGGAAAAACAGGGCGAATTCCCTGAGCGCGGGATACCATTTCCACAGGAATTCCTTGTCCAGGGTAAAGCGGTAGTGTTCCCAGATGTGGAGGGCCAGCCATGCGCCGCCTGAGGGCCACAGGGTTGCCGCCAAATAAATATCCTGGGGAGCGCAGTCGCCATAAAAATCGGTGTTGTGGTGGCATACCGCGCCCCGGCAGCCGTACATGATGCGGGCCGTATCCCTTCCCTTGTCCAGCATAACGGCGATCAGGTTGAACAGAGATTCATGCAGTTCCGGCAGACCGGTTGTCTCCACAGGCCAGTAATTCATCTGAGTATTGATATTGATAGTGTACTTGCTGTCCCAGGAGGGTATAAAATCCTTGTTCCAGATTCCCTGTAAATTGAGGGCCGCGGAATTCTCACGGCCCCCCGACATAAGAAGATAACGCCCAAACGTAAAGTACAGGGCCGCCAACGCGGGCAGTCCTGAATCGGCGGGATTGGCCTTCCCCTTTTCTATACGCAAATCGGTTGGGATATCCGCGTCCGGGTCCTGAAATTCCAGTACACAGCGGCGCATCTTCGGCTCAAAATCGGCAATGTGTTCTTCCCGTAATTTTTCATAACCCCGGGCCGCGGCTTTTTCAAGAATATTCAGCACCGCCTTTTCAGGATCTTCTTCCCGGTTGCTTGTAGCGGCCGCCAGGTACAGGCAGAGTTCCGACGCGCCCTGCACAAAAAGCATGCTGTAAGGATTCCCAATCGTCCCATCGGATTCAATGCGGAGGGCCGTGTAAAACCTGACCCCCGCAACGTTTCCCTTCATAAACAAGATCCCGTCTTCCAGAGTATGACATTCGTCGGCTTCAAAACCCGGCCAGGGGCCGCTCCGCATGAAGTACCCTGGCCGCCGCTCGTCGGGATGCTTCTCGTCGGAAATGACCCCCCGGTCCAGTCTGACATCAAGGTTAATGGCCCCCGTTACGGAGGCCGAAAGTTTTAAACACAGGACCTGGGCCGGGTAACTGATAAACATCTCACGAATGTACTTCACGCCATCCTGTACGTGACGGATGGTATGTATCCCCGTCATAAGATCGAGTTCGGCCCGGTACTGCCCGGCCCCCGCGCTGTTGGGAAACCAGGAACCGGTAAATGGGGTATGCTGGTTCAGGGAGATGTCCAACTCCCCAAGGGGTTCGTAGTGCCGCTGACTATAAGGCGCCCCGGTGAAATACTGGATGATGCGTGTTTCGGCCTCCCGGATTTTGCCTTCCAACACCAGTTTCCTGGTTTCCTCAAGTTTTCCCCGGGCGGCTCGGTTATTGCGGTCCACAAAGGCCCCGTACCACAGGCTGTCTTCGTTAAGCTGAATCCGGTCGCCGCCGGTATTGCCGTATACCATAGCGCCGAGGCGTCCGTTGCCCAGGGGGATCGCATTGTTCCAGGTCTCCGCCGCCCTGTCATATATTAACTTAAACGAAGTCATACCAGCCTCCTCCATCGCCGGGTTGTTTTACCGATACTGGGGTTTGATCTGTTTGACCCTGTTAGTCATAAAGGTCTCAAGCTTCCCCACGCCAATCTGATCGGCGTTAGCAAGGAATTCCCGAAAGCGGGATTCAAATTCGGCCTCAGAATTCGCCATGATTATTCTTGGTTCATAGGTATTCACCAGCTCAACCAGCTTGTTATATTCCCGCGTCCCGAAATGAAACGCCAACGGCTCGCCCGTGGTATGGTCTATCGCCCACCACAGCCAGCACTGATGGACTTTATCCCCCACAAAACCCCACATCTCGCCCATTTCAGCCTCCCTAACCGGCACTAATTCCTCCGTAACGCCGCTTGTATGTTTGTTGAGGTATTCATAATTCACCTACCATAACAGCGCTTCGATACTCCTCAGCGCGTCCGTTACCGTGCCCTTGGCTATTCCCCGTGCCCTCGCCGTCGCCCGCGTCCCACAACCGTTAACAATCAAAAAGAAAATACGCGAACGGACGCACGGGTCACACGCCTTATACCTTATACGGGTAACTTTCCACAAACGACCTGTGCAGGCAGTCTTCGTTGAGACAAAGAAACCGCTGCTTGCCGTTCTTTGCGGTTCCGTTCTTCCTGACATGTGTACTTCCGCAATGCGGACATTTTACCGGCGTTAAT
>JAIRLK010000324.1 GCA_031259515.1 Treponema sp.
CCGCGGCCCAGCTTCAAACCCTGTTCTACTATCTTTCGCGGGAATACGCGGTGGAGGAGTCCGGGGACAGCCGCTTCATCCCGGGCCGGGCGGCGGCCATGCGGTACCAGGGTAAACCCATCGGCGTCTTTGGAGAGATTCATCCGGAAGTGCTGGAAAATTGGGGGATAACCGTTCCCTGTATTGCCGCGGAGTTTGACCTGGATGCGCTGTTGTAGTCTTTTTTGGATAGTATGATTATTTTTGTCCCATATCGGCGACCTCAAAGAACAACGGCTTGACGAAGAAGGTATAAGCGTATATTCATTACCACTATGTTTTTACCTATTAAGCATCTGGGTCCGTGGAATTTCTACCGGGAAGCGCTTGCTATCGCCGTGCCGGTAATGTTACAGCAGTTCGTCATGAGCATGGTTTCCCTCATTGATAATTTTATGGTCGCCGGCCTTGGGGATGTCAGCATGGCGGCGGTGAACGTAACGAATCAGATCAACTTTATTTTCATCGTGATTGTTAACGCGGTTTGCGGGGCGGGCGGGATTTATCTTGCTCAGTTCAACGGCGCTAAAGACGCCGACGGTATGCGTCATGCATACCGGTTTAAGGTGATTTTCGTTTGTGCCGTGGCGGCGGTATACTTCGTTCTCTGCTGGCTTATTCCCCGCCAGATGCTTGCCATGATGACTATGGGCAACGCAGCCCAGGATGAAATCATAGATATTGGTGTGCGGTACATCAAACTCATTTCATTTACCCTTTTCCCCCTCGCGATCTCCACAGGCATCGGAACGTCCTATCGTGAGATTGGCAGCCCCAAGATCCCCCTGATCATCTCTTCCGCCGCTACGGTGGTGAACACCATGGGGAACTGGTTCCTGATTTACGGGAACCTGGGCGCTCCCCGGCTTGAGGTAACCGGCGCGGCGCTGGCGACCATTCTGGCCCGGCTTGTTGAAGCGGCGGTTTTTTTGTTCTATGTCCGCGGTTCCCGCAAAGGAACGGCGCCGTTCTTCGTTGGTTTCCACAAGATATTCCCGGTAAACCGGCGTCTTATGACGCAAATTCTCGCAAAGTCGGGAATGATGTTCCTCTCCGAAGCCTCCTGGGTCAGTTCCGAAACCATCATGACCGCGCTCTACAACGGGCGGGGCGGAGCGGAAGTAGTGGCAGGAATGGCTGCGGGCTGGACCATAGCGAACATCTTCTTCCTCCTGTTTGGCGGCATTTGGACCACCTCCACCGTTTTGGTTGGAGGCAGCTTGGGGGCCGGCAGGCTTGACGAGGCCCGCACGCGGGGCACATGGATCACCTCCGGCGCCATTGCCGCCGGCTGCATCATTGCCGTTACCGGCGCCGGCGCCGCGACCCTCCTTATCCCCCTGGTCTTCTCCAACCTCACCGACGCCGCCCGGCATATCAGCCTGGGGCTGGTCTACGTCATCTTTATCTATATGCCCCTCTGGTCCCTGCTCAACGCCCTGTTCGCCATCTCCCGTGCCGGGGGCGACACCGCGTTAGGCATGTATGTCGATGTTTCGGTGAACACCCTGATCTTCGTTCCCGGCGCGTTCGCCCTTGCCCTGCTTACCCCGCTGCACCCGGTAACTATGTTCGCCCTCCTGAAATTGTCGGACATCATTAAATACACGATAGCCCGGCGCTGGTTCAGGAAGGAACGGTGGGTACGAAATTTGACGCGCAGGAATTAAGGCGCCGATCAAGACTGAATAGTTAACGGTTCCTTTGCAACAGGCTCTTATAGTATCACAAGATCCAGGTCCCGAACCTCGTCCGTTACGTCAATGACGGTGCAGCCGCGTAAATAGACCAGCTTTGCGCATACCGGTTTCCCGAAGATGTCCGATACCGCCCGGCTGTATGCCGCAAGCTGCGGATGATGCCGCGCTGGTTCTTCAACGCGGTCCGTCTTGAAGTCCACGACATACATGACGCCCTCCGATTCAAAGAGCAGGTCTATCGTTCCGATGACCGGTATTTTTTCGGTCTTTGTCTCCGCCAGGGTGATAATGGGGAATTCCGATGCACGATACGCCGCGTTCAGCGCGAGTTTTCCCAATTCCGAGTCGAGGAAAGCCCGCGCCATGTTTTCCGCAGCTTCACGGATGGGGGGAATGTCCCGGTCATCAAGCCGGGCCTGAATCCGGGGCGGGATGTGAGGCGCGGCGCCGTTAAAGCGGGCCTCCAGAAAACTATGGACGATGGTCCCGAAATCGGATGGCTCAAGCCCCGCTCTGTTCAGGATGCCGTCAAGCGGGCCGTCCGGGGCCGGGGGAAGCGCGTCTTCGATGATGACATCCTGTCCGGCGCGCTTCAGACTGCTGGCGGCTATGGACGTCAAGGGCGGCGGCGGGACAGCGATTGTTTCGGCCTGGGCATAACATGACGCGGCGGCGGCGGCGGCTTCCGCCAGGGAGACCGCCGCGTCTTCCCGGAAGCCGCCCGCAATACGGCGTATCTCTTCCCGGCTGCGGACCGGGATAATATCCAGGGTAAAGGGAGCTTCCTCATCTTCCCCCGTAACGAGTACGGGAAGGAGTAAATCAAGAAAGGAGGAAACCGTATTCCGGTCTTGTTTCTTTGCTTTAAGATAGGCCAGGCGTTCTTTAAGCGATTGAAGGGTGTATTCCCCGTCTGCGGCAATTCCGCGGGTATCCTGTTCTTCTTTTTCATGCTTGTCCGGTTCGCTTAGGCTTGCGGTTAGAAAAAGCTGGCTTTCGGCCCTGGTCATGGCGACATACAGGAGGCGCCTGAGTTCGGCGATTTCTTTCCGGTTCTCTTCTTCCCGGTTCAGTTTAAAGAAGTAGTTCTCGAACTGCCCCGGCAGTTCTTCCGCCTGGGGAAGGTTGAGGGTCAGGCCCCAGCGCTCGTCAAAATAGGCGGTTTCCCGGTTGCCTTTGTCTTTTCTTCCGCTGCCGCAGCAGTACACAAAAACTACCGGGAATTCCAGGCCCTTACTCTTATGGATAGACATGATCCGTACGCCTGTACTCTCTTCAAGGAGCGGGATGCTGACGTCGTCGAGCTTTTCTTCCATAGTAATAACATCGTTTATGTAATCCAGGAATTCGGCCAGGCCCTTGCCCCGGCGGTCCGTATTTCGGGCAATCTCGAAAAAGAGATCAAAGAGTTCGCCGTAAATTTGGGAAGATTCGGACCAAAGCGTTTCATAGCGGTACCCCTCATCGTACCAGAGTTTAGTCAGTAATTCCGTAACCGGCATGGTACGGGCGTCTTCCGCCAATGCACGGTACCGCTTCCGGGCCAGGCGGTAGAGTTCCCTATCCTCAGACGGGATCGCTTCCTCCAGGGCTTCGTCAAAGGGGATGCCGCCGCCGTTGAGCAGGCACACCGACAAGGTAAGGTCGCTCAGGCGCATAAAGGGCGAGCGGATGAGGGCGCCGTAGGCGATGCGGTCTTCGGGGTAAACCAACAGGCGCAGAAACATGAGGAGATCGTTTACCGGGGCGTCATTGAAAATACCCGCCGGGCGTTCAGCGGTGAAGGGGACGCCGAAATTCTTGCACTGCCGTTCCAGGGCGCTTTGATGGGAGTAAGAACGCTGGAGCACCGCGAAGTCGCTATACTCACCGGGCCGCCATACCACGCCGTCAGGCCGGCGTTCCCGGATTTGAAAGCCCGAATCAACCATTGCCCGTATCCGTTCCGCGATGTAGGCGGCTTCCAGCTCATAATCGGCGAGCTCATTGGGATTGTCCCTGGAGAGGCGGCCCTTGTCCAAAAAACAGAAGTGAACTAACGGGGCGTGCGGGTCTTCCGCCCCGGCTACCGGCCCGATATCCGGGGCGTAGACGTGGTGATAGGCGGCTTCAAAACCGGGGAGATTCTCATCATCCGGCAAAAACACCCCGCCCCTTTCCGCTCCGCCGCCGAAGACGCGGTTAAAGGCGTCAATAAGGAGGGGTTCGGACCGGTAATTGCGGACCAGGTTCAGGACGCCGGCCTTTTCCCCGGAACCGGCGGGAACCCTAAGGGTCCGGGCAAGGCTGCGGAAAACCGAAACATCGGCCCCCCGGAACCGGTAGATCGACTGTTTTTCATCCCCCACAAAGAACATCACGTCTTCCCGCAGTTCTCCCGGCGCCGGGACGCCGGGGGCGTCTCTTTCGAGGTCCTCAGACAGGAGGAAGATCAGATCCCGCTGAAGGCCGTTGTTGTCCTGAAATTCGTCAACCATGACGGCCTTACAGGAGTCTTTGTAGACCCGCCGGATGTCCGGGTGTTCGGACAGGGCGTCTACCGACAGACGGGCGATGTCGTCAAACGTAAGAATTCCCGCTTCCCGTTTCTGCCGGTTAAACTGGCGCTGAAACTCCTCTACCAGGGAAAAGGCTTCCCCGATGACGCTGCTTTGCAGAGCGGTGTTGGCAAAGGACCCCAGGTCCCCGTACAGTTCCCGCAACGCCTTGATACGCCCGGTGATCGCCTGAAATTTCCGTGAACCCCCCACGGCAAGGTTCATGGCTTGCAGGCGGTTGAGCCAGGCGAAATACCCGGCGATGTTCCCCCGGAGCGTGGCGTCGTTACCCGCCGCTTCCAGCAGGGGAGCGATGTCCGGTATCTCCGGCGGCGGGGTCGTAAAGAAGTCCTGAAGGGCTCGGTGCAGTTTGGCCGTCGCGTTACCCATCTCGGACAATTCTTCCCGGATACCCGCAATCAGGCCGGCGGCTTCCGCGGTTTTACGGTTCCATTGCGTCAAGAGTTCCGCGTACTGCCGCCGTATAAAGCGGCCCAGGTCCGGGGGACGGCTTATGGGGCTGTACTCCAGCACGGTGTCCGCGAACAGTTCCTTCGCCACGGTTCTAATCTTCCGATCGGCGATGATGACCTGAAGGGCGGGGTTGTCCCGGTGAGCCAGCACAAAGGGCAGCGCCGCGTCCATAGCAAGTTCCCGCACCCGCTGGTTGTCGCTTGAGAAATCCGGGCTGATCCCGTACCGGGAAGAAGCGGTCCGGGCTACGGCGGCGCAGAAGGAGTCCAGGGTAAGGATACGGGCCTTGTGGAATTCCCCAACCGCTTTCCGCGCCCGCTCGTTGTCCCGCCGGGCCGCCAGAAGCGAATAGATGCGGCTGTACATTTCGTTTACCGCTTTGTTGGTAAAGGTCAGGGTAAGAATCTCGTCTACCGTATACCCCTTCTCCGTTACCAGCCAGAGATACCGGGAAGCCAGGACTTTGGTCTTCCCCGACCCGGCGCCGGCGGTTACAACCATGTTGTATTCGGCGACGGCGGCCTTCCGCTGTTCAGGATCAAGACCGGCCAGCAGGATTTCAGCGGACATGAGCGCCTCCCTCTTCCTGAACCTGTGGACGGTGGTTTTGGAACAGCAGCTTTGGGTTCTTTTTAAACGGCTTGGCGTTAAGGGTAAAGGTTGTACGGCACAGGTACCGGTAATCACATTCCGAACAAGCCGCCACATCAATTTCCAGGGGAACAAAGTCCAGGGTTTCAAGAGATTCGGCGAACCGGCGGGTACAGCCGTCAAAGACATCCAGGGTTTCCTGATACGCCTCGCGGGTGTGTCCCCGTTTTTTTCCTGGAGAACCGATCACGGCGGTAACATCGTGATTGTTGATGCTGAGAAAACAGGCCCCCTCCACGGGAACTCCGGTTTGCGCCTCGTAGAGTTTGACGTACATGGGCATTTGAAAGTCCCGCAGCGACGCATCATCCGCCCCGGTACTTTCGGCTTTTGAAGGAGTCGTACCGGTTTTATAATCAACGATTACCGGGCTGTCATCCGGGGAAACCGAAACCCGGTCCAACACGCCGTTGAGCAGCAGGCCGTTCTGTTCCAGGCTCAGGGAACATTCAATATCCGCTACGGCGTACCCGCCGAAATACCGGGCGTCCACGGTGAGGAGCGCCGTGATCCTGCGGGCTATTGCCTTAGCCTGGGAAACCACCAGCGGTATTGCCAGCGGGCCCTGAAAGGCGGGATGATTCCGCGCCGCGGCGGCGGTAATTTCTTCCGTCCATGCGGCGTAATCACCAAGCCGGCTCTGGTTGAATACCCGGTCTTCACCGCGTATGCGGATAAACAGGTCCTTCAATATCTGATGGTAGAGCAGCCCTAAGGACGCGTCGTCCATAAGCAGTGCTTCCAGGGCCAGGCTCTTGGTTTCAAATATTTTTTGATACAGCCATTTGGCGGGACAGGAGAAGAAGACATTAAGGTCCGTGGTAGCCGACGCCCGTATCAGGCTCCCGCCGGCTTCCTGTTCCGCCTGAATACGCTGTTTCGCGGAAATTCTGGTTTCCAGAAGAGCGGCGGCCGTCGTGTTCCGGGGGAAAGGATACTTCAG
>JAIRLK010000338.1 GCA_031259515.1 Treponema sp.
TAGGCCATTTTATTTTATAATCTGTCTACTGTTTTATACATTATTCGATATTTTTAAAATATTAGAGCTATTTCCCTGAAAATTTGAATGGATAACGGGTGATACTTTGAATTGCTGAGAGAGTATACCACCACTATTGGTGTTTTGTATACTTTTCCGACAGCCTCAACAGGACTGTATACGCTTCGGGGCCTAAAGGCCCCTCGGCCTCCGCAATGGCTAGCTCAATCGCTGCGCTCCATTCCCACGCCATTGCTCCAGCACATTTGGGCGGCCCTGGTCTTTGCTGCGCAAAGCCCTTATCCGGGCCGCCAAACCGTCGCATACAGCCGGCACGTTGGGGTTCATGGAGATCAGCCCCTGCATGTTCCTTGACGCAGGCAAGGGGTTATTTTAATACCGAATCAACCAAGCGCTGAAAATTGGTATCCAGGATTATTTCTTCGTCCTTGAGGGCGGCGGCGTTGATATAATTGACGCCGTTTCGGGACTTGATAACCGGTTCCGCGGGGCTTAAGTCTTCGGGAGGGACGTTCTCCCGCGTAAAGGGCCGGTACACCAGGGACATCTGGTAATTCCCGTCGAGAATTTCCAATTTGGAGGTTTTGGCCGGTGGCCTCAAGGACGCTTCATCCTCGTCGGCGGTCCCGTGTTTTCCCGCACCAGAACCCAGGTCCGAAAGCATGGTAACAAAGGGAGAAACGATTTCCAAATTGGACAGAGGGTTCCCCCCGGCAGATCCGGTTTCGTCTTCGGGCAGGGGGGTAAATTCGATCTCCCGTGCCAGGACGGCGATGTCCTCCCCGGAATAGGGAGTTTCCTGCGCCTCCGAACTCACCGCTCCCGCCGGCCTTCCAGGTTCTTCGAGCTCTTCAATTTCTTCCAGCTCTTCGAGTTCTTCGAGTTCCTCTAATTCTTCGGGAACTTCCTCATTTTCAACCGGATTGGTTTTATAGGGATCATCGTTTGTTACCACATTTCTCTCCTTGCCCGATGTCAATTTCTCGATTTCTTTCGTATCCTTCACTCCGGCGGAATTCCGGGTAAAAGCCAGTATCCGTCTGACGGATGCCCCCGGGCGCTTTTCCTGGGGAACCTGGGTCCAGGTTGCCGTATCCAGGCGCGGCGGATTTTCCAGGAGTCCGCGGGGCACCGCAGGATCCGTCCGGCTAACGGCAGGATTTGCGCCTGTTGTCCGCAGAACCCGCTTTACGATTTCCTCAACCCGGGCTTCGGTAATAACCGGAGCCGGCGGCGCTTCCGTACCGTTCCTGATAACGGCTGTAAGCCCGGTCCACGCCTCATCGATCCGGGCGTCAATCTCCGCATCACGGCGCTTCCCGCGCCGGCCTTTGATGCCCCGTTTGATTTCCCTGCGCGCCGCTTCCCGGCGCTGTTCAAGTTCCCGGCTCCAATCCGCCGGCTCCTTAGAATTATAATATTCTTCAATGAGGGCGGTTTGCAAGCTTTTTATTCGGGCTTGGACGATAGTCATGGTATCCTGCCGGAAATTGACAAGCAGGAAGACCGTCAGATAGGTGGTACAAAAGAAGGAAACCATCAGAATGATCCGCAGGGCCTGGGGGAAAAAAATAAAAGCCCCCTCCACCAGGCGGCCAACGTAAAGTCCCTGAGCGGTACGGGAAGAAATCAGAGCCGGCGCCGTACCGGCTTCCGCCGGATTCAGGGGGGTAAGATGCAAAAGCTGAAGCCGCCATAGAGAAGCAACGGCGGTGAGGATCGCCTCCCTGCCGGTATCGGGAAGCCCCAGGATGATGCCTGCGGGAGAGCGGAGTACAGCCGCCTTCTCCCCGGCGCCGATGCGCCCCTGGGTAACCAGATGTTCGGACACCGCCTCTATAGAGAGGGAAAAAAGGGCGATTCCCCGGTAAACATCAGAAGCGTCGTAAAAGGGCAGGGAAAAAATAAGCCCCCCTCCCTTCTCATCTGGAATTATCCGGGATTCCCCCCCGGGTGGAACGGCAAGGATTTCAAAGGGCAACTCTTCCGCGCCGCTATTGTAATTACGGTACAAAGCACGGCCCCCGGTTTGCCCACGTATATCCTGGCTATAGGTTGAGTAGTGAATCCGGACGCCCTCCGGGTCAATAAACCGCACCCCCCGCAGTCCCCGGTGGGTCTCCACAAGAAGGCCGTACAGCCGGGAACGTTCCAGGATGTCCCCGGCGCTCTGATTCGGCAGGAAACTACGCCGCACCGCCGGTTCCCTCAAGGTTGCGGAGAAGCGGTTCTGGAGTTCCCATAAAAAATCCTCAAAGGTCATCGTATCCTGCCCGATCTCCCGGCTTACCGGCTTACTAACAGAAGGATTATAGAATCCATCCGCGGCGGGATCGAAAAAGCTGTAGACCAGCGCAATGAAGACGGCAAAGAGGGCTATGGCCGCGACAAGGCTTATCAATACTTTATTCGATACCGGCACACTCAGGTTCCCTCTCATTCCACGATAGTTTCACAGGATATATCCTCTTATCGGCGTTTAGACTAACTATCGTTAATCGGTTAGACTGAAAGGTATATGAAACAACTCATTGATAACCGGGAAAAGCCCAAAAGGGCGTTGCTGGTGGGTATTAGGGATGAAAAGATCTCCCCGGAGGAGTCCGATTCTCTGGTTGCGGAACTCGCGGGCCTAGCGGACACCCT
Organism: Treponema sp.; assembly: GCA_031259515.1. GTDB lineage: Bacteria > Spirochaetota > Spirochaetia > Treponematales > Breznakiellaceae > JAIRLK01. The sequence continues at coordinate 2,668 of JAIRLK010000338.1, forward strand.
TGGATTAGAGATAGCCGGACAGGAAACGGTACGGGTACGGGAGCATACGAGTCAATTTGGGATGGGATCGGGGAAGGCCCGGGAAATCGCGGAAAAGGCGGCGGAGTTAGGGGTGGACTGCGTTGTTTTTGACCGGGATATCAGCCCGTCCCTCCAGCGGAACTGGGAAAAGCTGACGGGTATAGCCGCCGTGGACCGCCAGGAACTCATTATCAGGATATTCTCTCAACGGGCCAGGACCAGGGAAGCGGAACTCCAGGTCGCCCTGGCGGAACAGACCTATTCCCTGCCCCGGTTAAGCCACAAGTACCTAGACCTTTCCCGTCAGCGGGGAGGCCGCTATGGGACCAAAGGCTCCGGAGAGACCCGGCTGGAAACGGACAGGCGGCTGGCGTTACGGCGCATACAGCGGCTTAGGGAAGAATTGGCGGAGGTCCGCAAACAGCGGGCGGTCCAGCGGAATAAGCGGCGGAAGGCCGGTATCCCCTCCTGCGCCCTGGTGGGGTATACCAACGCGGGAAAATCGTCCCTCCTCAATGCCCTAACCCTTCCGGGAGAAGCCGCTCCCGGCGAGGGCGTCCTGGTGGAGGATAAACTTTTCGCGACCCTGGACCCCACCGTGCGGCGTATGAAAACCGGCGGCGGGAAGCCTATCCTCCTCATTGATACGGTGGGTTTCATACGCCGCCTTCCCCATGACCTGGTGGACGCCTTCCGCGCCACCCTGGAAGAAGTTTCCCTGGCGGACATCCTCATTCACGTCCTGGACGCTTCGGACCCTGAAGCGGACCGGTACTACGAAACCACCACGTCCGTACTGAGGGACCTGGAAGCGGACCGGCATCCCATGCTCGTCGTGCTCAACAAGATTGACAAGCTGGATGCCGGGCCGAACGGCCTTGGGGAACTTCAGAGCCGGTATCCCGGCAGTATACCTGTTTCAACCAGGGACCGCAGGGGGCTTGATGAACTGGTCCGGCGCGTAGAAACTGATACAGCGAGGCTGTTCCAAACCTCATTTTCCTGATACAGAGGAGGCAGATGATGAATTTCGATGTTCTTTCGGCAAAACGGTATTCGGTACGGAAGTTCAAACAGGTTCCGGTGGAACCGGAAAAACTTGCGCGTATTCTGGAGGCTGGACGTAACGCTCCTACCGCGGCCAATAAGCAGCCCCAGCGTATCCTGGTAGTTACCCGGGAAGAGGGCCTTGCAAAGATAGATCGCGCTACGCCCTGCCGCTTTGGGGCGCCCCTGGTTCTGATCATCTGTTTTGACAAGAACGAATGCTGGGTCCGTAAATTCGACGGCGAACATAGCGGCTGGGTGGACGCCAGCATCGTTACTACCCAGATGATGCTCCAGGCGGAGGACCTGGGGCTCGGCTCCACCTGGGTGATGCACTTTGACCCTGCCGTTGCGCGGGAAGCGTTCTCCCTGCCGGAAAACCTCGTGCCGGCGGCAATGCTGGTAATGGGATACCCCGCTCCGGATGCCGCCCCCGCAAACCAGCACGCCCTGCGGCATCCCCTGGAGAAGATCGTCTATTTTGAGGAACTCCCCACGGCATGATGAAGCCATGACCGCCGCCGCGCTCCTCCGCCTTATCGCCGCGTCCCGCCATTGCGCGGCCCTGACCGGGGCGGGGGTAAGCGTCCTTTCAGGTCTACGGGACTTCCGGGGAAAGAACGGCCTCTATAAGAATCCGGATACGGACTTTCCCCCGGAACTGATGTTCGATATGGCCTGGTTCGAGAAGGACCCTTCCCGGTTCTACCGGTACGCCGGTCCCGTGGTGTATACGGTCCATGAAAAGGAGCCTTCGGCGGTACATACCGTTCTGGCGGAGATGGAACAGCGGGGTCTCCTTAAAGGGGTGATCACCCAGAATATAGACATGCTCCATCACAAGGCGGGAAGCCGCCGGGTAATTGAGGTACACGGTTCGCCCCGTATGCATTACTGTCTCCGCTGTCCGGGCATTAGGATGAGGTATGAAGAAGCCTCCGCCCTGGTGAGGGCCGGCGGTATGCCCCGTTGCCCGTGCTGCGGACGGGTCCTGAAACCGGCGATAACCTTTTTTGGGGAAGCCCTTCCTCTGGATGCCCGGCTGGAAGCGGAAACCCTGGCCCAGGATGCGGACCTGTTGCTTGTTCTGGGGACCAGCCTGACGGTGCGCCCCGCCGCGGACATCCCCCATACCACCCTCCGCTGCGGGGGCGCCCTGGCCATAGTCAACGAAACGCCCACTTCCCTGGACGGGAACGCGATCTTCCGGGCGGAAGATTTGGGGGAGGTCTTTGGGGAACTGGGGGAACTTCTTAGGGACGGTGCTTCCCCTGAGTTTTCTTGAGAAACTTTTCGTTCTCTACGATGAACCGTTCGTGGGCGCCTTCGCCGATTTTACCGGCCTCGTCCCAGGCTTCCACCCGGAAAAGGAGGCGGCGTCCGTTTATTTCCAACAGTTCCCCGGTGGCCCGGACGGTCATGCCCGGCGGCGTGGCGGCCAGATGCTTCACGTTGACTTCCGTACCCACGGTGGAAAATCCCGCCGGAAGGGACGGGTCCGCCGCGGCGACGGAAGCGGCTTCCATGAGGGCGATCATGGAGGGGGTAGCGTAGACCGGAAGCCCGCCGGATCCCCAGGATTCGGCGGTATTGCCGGCGGTAACAGCTTCGTGTAATTCGCCCTTCATGCCGGGCGCAAGCAGCGTAATAACGTCCATGGCCGTATCATACCTATTTTGAGGGGCAGGGCAAAGCCCCAGGAACGCTTAGCGCATAAAAAAAGTCCATTCTTTACAGAACGGACTTTTACCTTACGGGAGCGACGGGGCTTGAACCCGCGATCTCCGGCTTGACAGGCCAGCGTGATAAACCAGCTTCACTACGCCCCCCAAAGTTTTTTAAGCATACCGGAAACAAAACTAACTGTCAACCGGTTTTCAGGATAAACCGTAAAAATTTTTGGCGGCAATCCCAGGAGCCTGCCGCGCCTCGCCCGTAAACTCCTACCG
>JAIRLK010000099.1 GCA_031259515.1 Treponema sp.
ACCACAAGAACCTCGACGGTCTCCGGACGTTCATCGCCGAATACGAGAGAGTCCTCCGGTTCATTGCCGGGCGTGGCATCATCCGCCGCGCTGAAGGTGTGCGCCTCGTAGTAGTCCCCGTTCCCATTGACATCGGGGTAGGTCAAGCCTTCACCGCCGACCTGGTGAAACGTGGCAAAGTTCGTCTTGTTGTTCTGGGCTTTGTCGTTCACCCCGTTGCGGATTATCCACTCAGACGCCATCACCTCCGCTCCATTCTTAATAACAGCCTCCGCCTCTGAACGAAAAGTACCCTTGTCCTTGCTGAAAGGCACGTACGCCAGGTTAAAGTTGACGAAGCCTTCCGTCCCTATGTGCTCCAAGTCATTCGTATAACTCGTCAGAGACTGGGTAATGACATTCCCCTCCCGGAGGCTGTCTCCTGAGTTATCCAGCGTCTGCTCATTGCCATCCAGCGCCGTCATCTTCCCCGTGGTTTTGACACCCCCGAACAGCGTGGTCCCCCCGGCCTTGGCCTTAGCCGTCTCCAGATCGCCCCATTGGTCCGCTGCAATCCCGTGGTTTATAGTCCACGCGATGCTCCAGTCCTTCGCAATCAGGGGAACTCTCTTAGGCTCCCCGGTATTGGTATCCACCACCGGCTCGCGGGTCTGCGGCCCGGAAACAAACTTCGTATCCACCACGATGGGCCACATGGTTATCCGTACGGTCCCGCTTCCTTCTATTTTTTTGCTCGTTAATCCCGCGGCCAGAAGGGTGGGCGGACGGTAATCATCGTCCGGCATCTCTACCCCGTTATAATACTTGAAACTTCCGTCATGCTCCCAATGCCCCATCAAGAGGAGGAAGTGATATTCTTTGCCGTAGGGTATGTCTTGTATCGTGAACACCGCCGCCGTCTCTCCGGCGCTTTCCCGGCGCGCCTCTTGAAAGCCGAAGAGGGTCCCATTGTCATTCAGCACGATAAGCTGCATGAAGTTGCGGATGCCGTTATTCTCTTTTATCTGCCCAAAGCCCGGTCCTGCAATGGACCTGGCCCCGCCGCCTCCTATCAGAACATCAACAATAAAGGGAGCGGGGCCGCCGTCTTGCGGTTGAGGGGGGAACGTGGGTAATGGGGCTGAAACATCCTGCAAGCAAAGCCGTCAGGATGCCGGACAGGAACAAACGGTTTACGGTTTTCATAAATAACCTCCTGGAAGATTTATTCCCCTGATGGGGGTGGAAGGGAAACCTCGGTCCCACAGGAAGGCGGGGGTAGATTATTGGGGGAGGGGCAAAAGAAAAGCAGGGATAGGGATATACGGAAAGAGTTAGAGCATGAGGGGGAGATAACGTTTTAGCCGCCGCAGGCCCGCGCCGGTGAAACTAACTACTACTAAACTACTAGTATCTAATTTATACTACGGAAATAAAAAAAACAATACCGTTGAACGGCGACAATTAGGCAACGTGGGTATTGACATTTTTTGATGAGGAGGATAGTCTGATTCCATTGCCGCCTTAGCTCAGTTGGTAGAGCAAAGGACTGAAAATCCTTGTGTCTAGAGTTCGATTCTCTGAGGCGGCAGAAAGTAGAGGATTAGTTGGCTGTTTTGGGGTTTGTAGTGTTGATTCCGTGCAAATCCCCAAAGGAGCCTCGAAATGCGTGAGACTGCCAGCAATTTTACATTTACCCTTGCAGGGGCACAATTCTGCGGATCAGTGACTTCTTTCCCTCCTCGAAACCGCCAAATTTGGCCATTTAGAGGCTATTTTTATATCCCACCCCGGCTCAAATGGCCTAAATGTAAAATTGCTGTGAGACTGCACGGTCCCGTTCCTACGCAACAGGCTTTTCGGTTACTCTTGTTTTCATTGTCCATACCTCTCTGGCTGATAAAGCCCAATGGTTGCCTCCGCACAAAATCCCGCCGAAAACTTGCTATCTTTATTCCATAAAAATCTCGAAAAATAGTGATTAATGTCACCTTTACTCAAGCAAAACCGGGGATTTAGCCCATTATTTTGGTAAATCTAGAAAAGGAGCCATAAAAAATGTGCGATAATCTGCCGCTAGAATCTTTTTTACAGACCTATCATGAAGGAAAAATAGATAAAAAAGAGCTGGAAGGGATCATTTTCGACTACATATTGAAAAACAGTACCCAATTCAGATTGAAGTGGCCAGAAGACGAATGTATTGATTTCCTCTGCTGGTTCTATCCCCGTATAGGCCGGGCCATAGACAAGTACCGGGATGTGGGGTCTTCCTTTGACGCCTATATTGCCGCCATGATCCAGTGGGCGTCCAAGGAGTATATCCGTATCGAAACCAGCCATCGTATGCTCGAACAGACCTACTGGGACATACGTACCCAGGAAATGGAGGTATGCGAGCGTGAACCGGCCTATGGCGGCCGTGCCGCGCCCTTTAAGCCGGTTAACAATCCCCGGCAGGCATTAATGCTGCTCCTTAAATCCTATTACTTTGTATCCGAAGATTTTATCGACCGGGCTGCCCCTGCCATAGGTATAGAAAAAGAACGGTTGGAATATCTTATTGAACAACTGCGGAACCTGCGGATTCACCGTGATGATGCCATCAACGACACCAGGGATCGTATGCACACGTTGTATTACCGGTGTATCAGCCTTGAAAGGCGGGTAAATGCCGCTCTCCCGGGTTCCGACCGGTACGAAAAAATGAAATCCCGTCTGGAACGGGCAAGAAACCAACTGTCCGCCATGAGGAACCGGTTCAAACGGATGCGGACCAAACCCACCAACCAGCAGGTAGCGCAGGTTCTTGGGATCCCCAAAGGTACCATTGACTCGAATCTTTTCGCCATCAGGGTAAAATCCGGTTATGATGAGAACAAGGGCGAAAAATTTTCCACCGGTGATTATTTTGCTGGATGCTATGATGATGATCCTGCGGGCCAGCTTATCCTTAAATAAGTCAAGCGGGGAGGGGGTTCAAATTGCCGCCGCCGGGATTCTATGGTATCATACGCGGGTGCTCAGTTATCGCCATGCCTTTCATGCGGGGAACGTCGCAGACATTCTCAAACACAGCGTCCTGCTTTTCTGCCTGGACTATCTGGGAAGGAAGGATGCTCCCTATCTCTGCATCGACACCCACGCTGGGGCGGGCAGCTATTCCCTTGCCCGCGGCTATGCCCTGCAAAACCGGGAATGGGAAAGGGGGATAGGGCGGATGCCGGGCTGGGCTGCTGGGGAAACCGTTCCCGTAGCCGTCTTACCCGCCCTGCTTGAGCGGTTCATGGCATGTGCGCGGAATTTCAGGCCCCCGGCGGCGGCGGGCGAATCTGAAAGCGCCGGCGGGGATGAACGCTATTACCCTGGCTCCCCCGCCCTTATCAGGGCGTTGCTCCGTCCCCGTGATAGGGCCGTATGTTTCGAGCTTCATCCTGCGGATTTCGCCATGCTTACGCGGATGCTGGGGACTGACCGCCGGTTCAGTTTAAGGCGGGAAGACGGCTTTGCGGGCCTCAAGAGCCTGCTCCCGCCTCCGTCCCGCCGGGCTTGCGTCTTTATAGATCCGGTTTACGAGCTAAAAGAGGACGACGAGAACCTCCCCCGCTCCGTGGCCGTAGCCCTCAGACGCTTCCCCACCGGGCTCTACATCATCTGGTACCCTCTTTTGGGAAACAGAGACGCAGCGTTGCCGGAAACGCTCCTTGGCCTTCACCGGGGAAACAAGTGCCGGGCTGAACTGCGTACCGCCCCACGGACAGACCGGGGCATGTACGGGAGCGGGCTGGTCATCCTGAATCCTCCCTGGACCCTGAAAGCCGCCCTGGAAAGCGCCATGCCGGTCATGGCGGACCTGCTGGGGGAAGGCCGGGGCGAGTGGGACCTGGGATGGGAGAGCCCTTCGGGTGCGATTACAAATTCGGTGTAAATTAGGCTGCGGCAACTGGGGTTATCAAAGGTTGAACTCTAGAAGCCCATAACCCGCTTTCGGCCTTGGCCCTCAGCATAAGCATATATTGGGCATTTTTCTTGTTCCACTTCATTCCCGCCTGTTTGCATCGCCGCTGTACCACCACCGTGTTCCCGCTTTCTATCGCCCCGCTCCCAACATAATACCCCTTCTTTTTGTATTCAGCGTAGTCTATTTTATCACGGTTGTTCGTTACATACTTATACAAGTTCACTGCCCCGGTCGGAAAACACCGGTCTTTGTACGGCTTAAGCCTTTCCAACAGTTCCTCTGTTGATGATGGTATGAAGAAGATTTTCTTCATCCTCTGTCAAAGTTACCCGGCATATCTTCTGTGACATAAATACCCTCCCTCTTGGTTTTTATATCCTTCTGTTTACATCATTTTCCCGCAATTACAACAGTGTCTGGATACTAGCAGTGTGTTGCGCTTCGCGCATAAAATCCTGAAAAATCGCCGCCGAACCAGACCGTACCACAAAAACGACAACAGTTACGCGGACTGGAGGAATACCGGGTACTGGACGGAGGGGTTCTTATAGCCCTGGACGGGGTGTGGTATTACTCATCGGAAAACATCCATTGCGAACACTGCCTGCATAAGAGCAAGGACGGGGAAAGGACGTATTACCACAGCATGGTAGCGGGGGCGGTGGTGAAACCGGGGAGTGGGGTGGAGATACGGGACAGCAAGGAAACGCTGCTGGTGAATTACCTGTCTATGGAGATATGGAGAGAGGAGAAAGGGAAGGTAACGTATAAGAATGCATGGGTGACGGACAAAGAGATAGGGGAAGAGAAGGTGCGATTGCTTGCCGGGTGCGGGAGGGGGCGGTGGAAGATAGAGAACGAGCATAACAATGTGCTGAAGAACCGGGGATACAATCTGGAACACAATTTCGGGCATGGGAAGAACCATGCCGGAGAGATATA
>JAIRLK010000232.1 GCA_031259515.1 Treponema sp.
TGGAGGGCTTGACCTTGATGGCCGCTTCCCAGTCCAGGGCCTTGAACTCAACGGCCAGGAGTACTTCTTCCACGGAAGAATAGCGGCGGCCCGTACCCTAGGCGTTTTGCTTGATACGGGTGAGGAAGTTAAAACCCAGCACCATGTCCTGGGAGGGGAAAACGATGGTTTTCCCGTTGGCGGGGTTGAGGAGATTCCGGGCGGAAAGCATCAGGGTCCAGCATTCCATCTGGGCCGCCTGAGTCAGGGGCACGTGAACCGCCATCTGGTCGCCGTCAAAGTCGGCGTTAAAGGCGTGGCAGACCAGGGGATGGAGTTTGATAGCCTTCCCCTCAACCAGCACGGGCTCAAAAGCCTGAATCCCCAGCCGGTGCAGGGTGGGCGCCCGGTTTAACAGAATCGGATGTTCCTTCACCACCTCATCGAGAATGGCAAAGACCTCGGGGGTCTCGGCCTCCACCAGGAGTTTGGCCTTTTTGATATTGTATACCACGTCCTTATCGACGAGTTTTTTCATGATAAAGGGCTTGAAAAGCTCCAGGGCCATTTTGGTGGGGAGCCCGCACTGCCACATTTTGAGGTCCGGCCCCACGGTAATGACCGAACGGCCCGAGTAGTCCACCCGCTTGCCCAAAAGGTTCTGCCGGAACCGGCCCTGCTTGCCTTTGAGCATATCGCTGATCGATTTGAGGGGCCGGTTGCTGGCCCCCTTCACCACCCGCTTCCGCTTGGAATTGTCAAAGAGGGCGTCCACCGCCTCCTGAAGCATCCGTTTTTCATTCCGGATGATGATGTCCGGGGCGTTGAGCGCCTGAAGCCGTTTGAGGCGGTTGTTCCGGTTGATCACCCGGCGGTAGAGGTCGTTGAGGTCCGAGGTGGCAAAACGGCCGCCGTCAAGCTGAACCATGGGCCGCAGTTCCGGGGGAATCACCGGGATCACGTCCAGGATCATCCATTCGGGCTTGTTGGTGGAGTTTCGGAAATTCTCCACGATGTCTATCCGATTCAGGAGCCGTTTGTCGCTCTTGGGCCCCTTTTCGCTCATTTTTGCCCGGAGTTCCGCGGCCATCTGATCCAGGTTGAGGTTTTCCAAGAGGGTCCGGACCGCTTCGGCCCCCATTCCCGCGGAGAAGCCGCCGCCGTACCGTTCCTGGGCCTCGTAATATTCTTCCTCGGTAAGGAGCTGCATTTTTTTCAGGTCCGTGTCCCCCGAATCAATAACCACGTATTTTTCGTAGTACAGCACCGACCGCAGGGCGGTCATGGGGAGGTCCAGCAGCAGGCCCATGCGGCTGGGCACGGACCGGTAATACCAGATGTGGGAAACCGGGGCCGCCAGTTCTATGTGGCCCATCCGTTCCCGGCGGACTTTGAAGTGGGTTACTTCCACGCCGCAGCGGTCGCAGATGACCCCCTTGTAGCGGATGGATTTGAACTTTCCGCAGTAACATTCCCACTCTTTGGTGGTGCCGAAAATCCGCTCGCAAAAGAGGCCGTCCTTTTCGGGCCGGAGGGTCCGGTAGTTGATGGTCTCCGGCTTTTTGACCTCCCCGTAGGACCAGGCCCGGATCATGTCCGGGGAGGCCAGCTTTATCATAATCGAATCAAAATCTTGTATATCCCGCATATTTACTCCCTATAAGACCCGGTCATTCTGAAATGAGCATAGTACCGCCGGATTATAATTTTGTTATACCTCAACCGGTAATTCTTATCATAAACAGCGTATCCTGACAAGTACCCTCGCGGATATGCGGAAAGTTTACATTGGAATTTGGGCGCATTTCCGGCGCAAGCGCCGGAAACCGGGCTATCCGCTCCAATTCCTCAGCCTCCCGGAATGTGTGGAGTTTGCGGCGCAAACTCCAGAAGCAAATGCACAGCATTTGCGACCGCTTCTATCCCTTGCGCGTTGCGTGCGGCTGCCGTATAAACCCGTTTTGTGGTATACTTATTTGCGGTATATTTACAATAAGGAGACGGATATGGGTGAAGTGCGAACGGAAATTACGCTGATAAACCTTCGCGATATGGCGAAGGCAACCGATGGGCTTATTCCGGCGGGTGAAGTCCGGCAGATAACGGTCAATGCCCTGGTTGATACCGGCGCGTGGACCCTGGTCATCAACGAAGAAACCCGGCAAAAGCTGGGGCTGAACGTGAAAAAAAACGGCGAAGCCACCCTGGCCGGCGGCATAAAGGCTCCCTGTCAGACCACGGAGTTTGTCGAAGTCCGCTGGAAAGACCGGGAAGCCGCCTGCGAAGCGCTGGTCCTGCCGGGGGAAGATGAAATTCTGCTCGGCGCGTACCCCTTGGAAGGAATGGATTTAATAGTTCATCCGGCGGATAATCCGCCCTCCGTGGCGGATTATCCTGTTGGAGTTTTACGGCGGCGGAGCGTAAGGAGAGCGTCCGGTGTAGTTAGAATGCCGTAAAACTCCACCTAAAGCAGTGGAACCAGCGGCCTCCATGCCGCCTAAAGCAAAATCCCCAGCGCCCACGGCGACACGGTACGAAATGTAATAAAATAAATTCTCGATATATCGAGATAAATTGATATTTTTAAGTTAAATTCTCGATACATCGAGAAAAAAATCATTTTCAGCTTGAATTCTCGATATATCGAGATTATAATGAACCGTATGGAAAAGACGGATCCATTGGACAGTTCCGGATATATCAAACGGGAGCTGTATATACGGAAGATTCGGCCCTTTATGAACCGGGAGATCATCAAAATACTCACCGGGATACGGCGATGCGGAAAGTCGGTGTTGTTGAAGCTGATTCAGGAGGAACTACGGGAACAGGGAATAGACCGGAGCCGTATTATCGCCATGAATTTTGATACCTTTGAAAATGAAAACGCCGGGAACCGGACCGCTGAATCTTGTTATAGAGAAATTAAAAAACAGGCCCAGGCGGCCGGGGGCCGGATCTACCTGTTTCTGGATGAAATTCAGGAACTGGAAGGGTGGGAAAAACTTGCCAATTCATGCCTCACGGAGCTTAACGCCGACCTCTACCTTTCGGGTTCCAACGCCAAAATGCTTTCCGGTGAATACTCAAGCGCCCTCAGCGGCAGGTACGTGTTATTCAGGATTTACCCCTTCTCCTTTGATGAAGCCGCCAGCGCCCTGTCAAAAGCCGGAACAAGCCTGCCCCCGCCGGAAATGTTTGACCGGTATCTGGTGTACGGCGGTATGCCCTTTGTCTATCAACTGCCCTTTGACGACATTGCCATCAAACAATATTTGGGCGATATTGCCGATGCTATCATCCTGAAAGACATCAGCGCCCGTTACCGGATCCGGGACATCGGCGAACTCAAACGGCTCATTCTCTTTTTATGCGCCAATACGGGGTGTCCTTTTTCAGCCCAATCGATACGAAAGTATCTTAAAAACGAAAAACGGAATCTTTCCTGGGAAACCGTGAACAACTACATTGAATATTGCAAAAACGCCTTTCTCCTGCTCCCCGCCCCGCAGGAAGATGCGGCGGGGAAAAAGATACTCAAAACCAACGGGAAGATTTACCTCACCGATCACGGTATCCGGGAAGCCCTGTTCGGCCACAACCAGCGGGACATCCAGCAGGTTCTTGAAAATATCGTCTATCTTGAACTGCTCCGCCGGGATTATACCGTAACCATCGGCAGGATCGGAGACCGGGAGATCGATTTTATCGCGAAAAAAAACAACGAAAAAATCTATCTTCAGGTAAGCTATCTTTTGGCCTCGCCGGAAACGGTGGACCGGGAATTGGTGGACCGGGAATTTGCAAGCCTGGCTATGGTTCAGGATAATTACCCCAAATATGTGCTATCGCTGGATGAGTTTGACCTGAGCCGGAACGGCATACGGCACCTGAATATCCGGGATTTCCTTTCCCTCCCCCCGGAACGCCTGTAATTTTCCACAGCCTACACATATTTTGAGACCAGCCGGATGATGGTTTCCCGGGCCTGGGCGCGTTCCTCACCGCCGGGGGGATCAAAAAGGACGGCGGGGCTGATGTTCAGGGCATGGCAGACCTTCAACAGGGTATATAAATTCGGGATCCTTTTTCCCGTTTCGATACAAAATACCTGATTCTGGGACAGGTCCGCCAAAAAAGACAGATCCATCTGGGAAATTCGCGCCTTTTCCCGTTCCTCCCGCAGCCGGGAGGCGACCCGTCTGACTTGAGCCTCAATATCCGCTTTATCTTCAAAATCATCCATAATATATTTGCTGTGTTTATTATTACAACCTTTTTATGTTGATAAAACATCTAAAAAGATGGTAATTCACAACTATTATGGGTTGCATATCTGAAATCAGAACCTTTCCCAAAACTTCAGTTTTGGGAAAGGCTCATCATAGATCAACAGTTTAAGAAAGGAGACACGTATGAAGAACCGGAAGGTTTTGACCGGATGTATTTTGGTTATGGCGCTGGCGGGTTCGGGCAGTTTGAACGCTCAAAGCAGTGTCAGTCTTGATGACGGTATACGGCAGAGCGCTGTGGAAATTGAAGGGAGGTTGACTGAAGGTTCCAAAATTGTCGTGTTGAACTTCAGCTCTCCTTCCGTCCGCCTTGCCGATTATGTCATCGACGAGCTTACGGGCTGCATCGTAAATGGCGGAAAAATCGTGGTGGTGGACCGGCAGAACCTG
>JAIRLK010000239.1 GCA_031259515.1 Treponema sp.
TGTATTTATTTGTCAATCCCGCAAGCAAATTTCCCGTCCCCGCCGCGCAGTCCCACACAAAAAACTCTTCCTGCCAGTTATCTCCAAAAACGTGCGCCAAATACTCCTTCGATTTATCCACCCGGATTTTTGGGGTAAAGAAAAAACCTTTTACTTCCCGTATGTTTTGCGGCACGAGTAAATCGCAGCGGTCAATAATAAACTGCCGAAAAACCGGCGCGGGCGGCCGTTCGTATTTGTTCCAAAAACGTCTGTACGCCTCCCCATTATCGGTAAAATCAATGTCCGCTGTGAACAGCCGCCCGCTGATGTTCTCCTGAAACTTATAATTGTCCTTTTTAAGGATGATCTTCAGTTTTTCTGTTATCGTGTTCCCGCCTTCATTCATGACATCGGCGCGGTAAAAATCACAATCAAGAATCCCCTTTTGCTTGAACTCCGTCCATTCCTCCTTTGCAATATTGACAAACGGCTTTACCTCTTTCACCCATTTGATGAAAATCTGCACAAAGTTATCTTTTGTGATGGGGCTTTTAATGAACGCTGCCGCTCCGGCGGCAAAATGCGTTTTAATAAATTCTTTTATTTCCCGGTCGTCCGAACCAAAATTATACACCGCGATTTTCTCGCCGATGAGTTTCTTTCTTTTCATACGTTTTCTTGCAAGCAAGTATGAGTTGGGTAAACATATCGAACACGTCATGCGTCCCTTTTTTCGCCTCCGCCCACAGGAAATGTTTCGAACTTCCCGGGCCGTCGTTAAAAAGGTCATCCCGCGTTTTCTTGTAGGAACTATTCATAAATAAAATGCACAGCATTTTATTTTAATTGCTTACGCAATTAAGAAATAGCATGATCAAACGGTCATGTTATTTCTGAACAGTTCCTTAGCTCCTGCCAACTTCCGGCGCTTATCACTATCCGCCCATCCCTGGTTATCGCCCATTCACTCCCGGTAAGCCGGGAAAGGAACACCGCGTCATGGCTCACCAGGAGCATGGCGCAGGAAACTTCGTTCAAGGTTTCTTCCAAAAGCCGGATGGACCTCAGATCCAGGTGATTTGTCGGCTCATCCATGATGATGAGGGCAGGATTGCTGAATACGCCCCGGGCAATAAGGAGCTTTCTGATTTCACCAGGGCTGGGAAGACGCGACCGGCGCAGCAACCCGGGGTCGGACCCGAGCCGGGAAAAACGGGAAAGTATCTCGCCCCGCTTCCGCTCGCTTTCCTGTTCCAGCGCTTCCAAAGCGGTCCTGCTTTCTTCGGCGCTTACTTCTTGAGGTATATAAAGCGTAGGCGCTCTTGGAACATTCGGGGCCGGAACCGGGCGCTCCAATATAAAACGTATCAGGGTTGATTTACCCGCCCCGTTGGGACCGGTGAGCGCGATCCGGTCGCCGGGACGGATCAGAAGGTCTGGAAAAGAGAGGGAACGGCCTTCGCCTAAGGGAAGGGTTCCCGCCGGAATGGCGCAGAGCCTGTCCATTTTCGCCTGAGCTGTTTCCAGGGTAACGCCGTATTTGCGCTGAACCGGAAGGGCGGCGTTTTCAAGGTCCGCGTCCAGCCGGGCCAAACGGTTTTCCATGCGCTTGTAACGGTCCGCCCCTGTCCTGTCTTTACCGGACAGCCGGGCCAGGTTGATCTTCCCTCTGGCATCCTTATCTTTGGGATCGAGATGCTTTTTGGAAAGACGGTTCTTAGAACCTTCTACCACACGCCGCCGGGCATCGGCCTCCGCCGTGAAACGTTCCCGTTCATTGATAAGCCGCTTCCTGACGCGCCGTATTTCCAGATTTTCCCGATCTTCCTCCGCAAGCCCCCGGGAAATACCGCCGGGCCGCAGTATCCCTGTTCCCTGCCTGATAAATAGGCACTGCCCGCAGAGCAGGTCCAGAAGCGTCCGGTCATGGCTCACCAGTAATCCTGTACCTTGATACATTTTCAGCGCCCCGGCGGCGAGTTCCGCCGCTTCCGCATCAAGGTGATTGGTCGGCTCATCCATGGCCAGGATTTCCGGCTGCCGCCACAAGGCTACGGCGATCTGCATACGCTTGCGTTCCCCATGGCTCAGGGTGTTCCAGCGGAAAGGCCAGTCAGCTTCTATACCCAACTGCGACATGATGCGTCCCGCTTCATTGCCGGCGGCATAGAAGAAATCCTCCCACGCATCGGGCAAGTCGTCGGTACGCTGGGGACAATAGACGCCCCCGGACCCGGCGATTTTTCCGGACAGGGGATTCAGAAGCCCCGTGGCAAGCATGAGAAACGTGGTTTTCCCCGCGCCGTTATCACCGGTTATACCGGTCCAGCCCGGACGAAATTCAACGGACAAATTGTGCAACACCGGTTCTACCGAAGATGGATAGGAAAAATAAACGGCATCAAAAGACAAGGCCATAGGAACCTCCGCTCTCGCGGCGCTTCCCGGTTAAGACGACGTAGGCCGAAAAGATTTTAACCGGAAGTAACAGAACACACAAAGAGGGCGCGCCACTATTTAGGAACCTGCGGGACTTTGCCCGCAAACTCCGAGGTTATCCTCTCCGGTTATTTCCTGTTCATGTTAGTCCTCATCTTCCCTATTGGTATTTAAAATTGATATTTAAACAATTAAACTAAAGTTTTGAAATAACCTCAATCCCGCCAACGCTATTGCGGCGCGGCGGCTTTGGTTACTCCCCCGATACCCCGTCCTCTTCCCGTATCTGCACCCGGCGTATCTTGCCGCTGATGGTCTTGGGAAGTTCCGCAACAAATTCCACCACACGGGGGTACTTGTAGGGGGCGGTGGTTTTCTTGACGTGGTTCTGGAGTTCCTGTTTCAACTCTTCCGACGCCGCCCAGCCCCTGGCAAGGATCACCGTGGCCTTTACTACCGTACCACGGTCAGGATCGGGAACCCCGGTAACGGCGCACTCCAGGACCGCCGGATGTTCGAGCAGGGCGCTTTCCACCTCAAAGGGGCCTATACGGTAGCCGGAACTCTTGATCACATCGTCGGCGCGGCCCACAAACCAGTAATAACCGTCCTCGTCCCGCCAGGCCATATCCCCGGTGTAGTAAACGTCCCCGTGCCAGACGCTTTCGGTAAGGGCATCGTCCCGGTAATAGCCGCCGAACATGCCGGCGGGCTTCCGCTTGCCGGTGCGGACCACGATCTGGCCTTCCTCGCCCATATCGCAGGAAGAGCCGTCGTACCGGATCAGGTCTATGTCGTAGCCCGGTGTGGGCTTGCCCATGGATCCCGGCTTGGGTTCAAGCCAGGGAAAGGTTCCCAGGGTAACGGTAAGCTCCGTCTGGCCGTAGGCTTCCCGGAGTTTAAGACCCGTGGCCGCCTTAAATTGCTCGTAGATCTCCGGGTTCAACGGCTCCCCGGCTACGCTGCAATGCTTGAGGGCGGAAAAATCGTACCTGGAAAGGTCCTCTTTGATGAAAAACCGGTAAATCGTGGGAGGGGCGCAGAACGTGGTAACCCGGTGTTTGGCGATGACTTCCAGCATGACGGAAGGGACAAAGCGGTCGTAGTCGTAGACAAAGACCGCGGATCCGCAGATCCACTGGCCGTAAATCTTTCCCCAGGCGGCCTTGGCCCACCCCGTATCCGCCACCGTCAGGTGAAGGCCGCCGGGCTGGACGCACTGCCAGTATTTGGCCGTAAGGATATGCCCCAGGGGATAGGCAAAATCATGGCGGACCATCTTAGGCATCCCGGTAGTGCCGGAGGTAAAATAGAGAAGCATGATGTCCGAGTTGGCGCAGGGTTGGGGCGGACGGACAAACGTCTCGTCCGCGGCAGCGGTCCGGGCGTTAAAGTCCTCCCAGGCTGGGGAAACGGCGGCTTCCCCGCCGGCGTGGACAGAACGGACAAAGGCTTTGTACCGGAAGGGCGTCTTGAGCTTGGCGTCCGCCTCGTCAACCCGGCGGATCACGTCCGGCTCGTCCACACAAACGATTCCCGCTATATCCGCCATATCGCCCCGGTACACGATGTCTTTGGCGGTAAGCAGGTGGGTCGCGGGAATGGCAATGGCCCCCAGCTTATGCAGGGCCAGCAGGACAGGCCAGTATTCGTAACGGCGCTTCAAGATAAGCATCACCGGATCGCCTGAGCCTATGCCCGCGGCGCGGAACACGTTGGCCGCCTTGTCGGAAAGGCGCTTCAGATCGCCGTAGGTGAATTCAGCCTCCGCGCCCTGTTCGTCACACCAGAGCAGGGCCAGGTCCCCGCCCCGCTCCTCCGCAAGGACATCCAGGACATCATAGGCAAAGTTGAAGTTATCCGGGATGGAAAGAGAAAAATGCTCGTAAAAATCCTCATAAGACTCGAATTCTTCCGGTGATAAAAAACGTTTTACCATGACTCCCCTCTGTATGGAATTATTTTAGTAGTGGTAGGTATTACCGCTGTGCTCCCGCGCCGGGATTATAGAACAATGGCCAAAAATCTGGTCCGCCTGCCCCCCAGGGCCTTCATGCCGTGAGGTTCGCCGGAATCGTAATAGATACTGTCCCCAGGGCCCAGTTCCATCTCGTGGCCTCCCACGGATATAAAGAGCCGGCCTTCCAGGACATAGTTGAACTCCTGCCCCGGATGGGTGTTCAGAGCCAGGGGCTTTTCCTCCGTATCGGGGGACGCTTCCACCAGGAAGGGCTCGCCTTTTTTCCGGTGAAAGTTGAGGGCCAGGTCCCAGTAGGCATACGCGGGACGCCGCCTTACCTCCGGAGCGCAACCGGCGCGGGTTACGCAAAAGGTTTTGAGCCGGGATGGTTTGCCGCTTATCAACTCGGTCAGATCCACGTTGAACCGGTTGGCTATTTCCACGAGAGAACCGATAGGGAATTCAGCTTTCCCGTCTTCCCACTGGGCATATTCCTGGGGATCAAAGCCCAGTTCCTTTGCCAGGGTTTCCCCGGAAATCTCTTCAATCTCCCGCAGCACCCGTATCCGGGCGGCTATCTCTTCCTTTTCACCAGCCATGTAGTCCCTCCGTTGGTTTGAATATATAGTATAATGAGACGAATGTATATACGAGGATCTTCCGGCATCCCATTCCGGAAGACCGGCCAAAGATGATAGGTACAAGGAGAATCGAAATGTCCATGAAAGCGCTTGTTTTTTTAGCCGATGGTTTTGAGGAAGTAGAAGCCGTAACCCCAATCGACTACCTGAGGAGGGCGGGAATCACGGTAACTACGGCCTCTGTCAGCGGGAGTAAGACCGTGACGGGGGCCCACAGCCTGCCGGTTATCGCGGACACCCTTATAACCGAACTTACGGAAGGATCGGTATGGGATGTCATCGTGTGTCCCGGCGGTATGCCCGGAGCCGCCAACATCGCCGCATCCCCTTCCGCCCGCAGCCTGCTCAAGGCTCAGGCGGAAAGGGGCCGCTGGATTGCGGCCATCTGCGCGTCTCCGGCGGTGGTTCTCGCGCCCCTGGGCATCCTCCAGGGCCGCCGGTTCACCTGTTATCCGGGGATGGAAGATCGGGTTGCCGACGCTCACTGGTCCGCCGGCAGCGTGGTAGCCGATGGGAATATCATCACCAGCCGGGGAGCCGGAACCGCCGGACGCTTTGCCGTAGCTATCATCGCCTGGCTCTTGAGCCAAAAGGATGCGGACAAAATAGCCGATTCGGTCTTACTTTAACTCCGGGGGCCCGGTTCGTTGATCGGATAAACGGGCCGGCCCACTAACCGCTTATACGGAAAGAGTTCTGGCAAGATGGGCCAGCCTTTTTCGGTCCGCCCCGGCGCCGGGATTGTCCAGCACTTCCCGGGCGGTTTTGTTGCCGGTGGCGGCGCAGTCGGCCAGGGGCTTGCCCCGTATCCAGCCGGCCATAAAGCCGGCGCAAAAAGCGTCTCCCGCGCCGGTGGTTTCCGCCGCCGGAATTGCGATGACCGGTGCGGAATAGACATGCCCCCCGGCAAACACCACCGCCCCCCGCTTTCCGCGTTTGACCACGATAACCGGAAAAATGTCCTTGGCCGTCATTTTTTTCAACAACTCCACGTCTTCCCGGCGCCTCCCCCGTGAATCGGCGGCGTCTTCCCCGTCTATGGCAGCGTCTTTCAAAAGGGCCCGGCAAAAGGCCTCCGCCTCCGCCTCGTTCATGAAGACGATGAGGGGATAATCCCGGCAGTATCGGGCGATTTCCCCGGCCCGGCTTGCGGCAAGAGAGACGGAGCCCACGTCCAGAGCAACCTGGGTTCCCCACTGATTCGCCAAATCCAGAACCCGGTGTACCAGGACATCCCGGCCCAGGAGAAAACCGTCCAGAATCACCGCCCGGACTTCCCGCATACGGTCTTCCGGCACGTCTTTCGCGGCAAGGCTCAAAGCCGCCCCGGGGCAGGCCGCGATGATCTGCCCGCCTCCCCGTGTTTTCAGGATAAGGCAACAGCCGGTGGGGGACGTGTCCCGGATAAGGCAGGGGATGACCCCGGCGCGGATCAGGTCCGCCTCGAAAACCGCCGCATAGGGATCGCCGGACGGCCCGACAGCCCCCGCAAAGACGGTGGAGATCCCCAGGAGACCGGCGATTCTCGCGGCATTGGCGGCGGCCCCGCCGGAAACGGCCAGGGGAGACGCCGGCAGGTCCGCGAGTATTTCGGCGAGTTTGCCGCTTGGTATATGCTGTACCGGTTCGGAAAGGCGCCAGGAAGCGGGAATCTCCCCGTCAATTTCGGCGAAGAGATCCACCATCGCGTTACCTACGCAGAGCAGCTCAGCTTTTTGGTTCATCATAACAGTATCCCCCTCCGCGTCCGGCCAGTGGAAACGCCTTATAAGGACAAGGCCTTCCTCGTCTTTGTTTTACCGGGGCTTCGCAATGATAGCGGCCAGGTCCGGGTTCCGGGCCAATTCGTCTTTGAGACCCGCGGCGCGGCCTTTGTTCTCGTAGTCCTTACTCTGGAAGGAATAGGTAAATTGGGTGTGTACGTCGTAAGTTCCCGCCATGAGCGCGTAAGCGTCTTCGGTCATGACCAGCTCTTCATCGGTAGGAATAATATAGATGGGAATTTTGGATTCCGGCTTGGAGATGATGGTTTCCGTATTCCGGGTGTGGGACATCCCGTTCTTCTTAGGATCAAAGACGATGCCCAGCGGTTCAAGGCCGTCGAGGATCTTTTCCCGCATAAAGGCGGCAAACTCCCCTACCCCGGCGGTAAAAACCAGGGCGTCTACCCGGCCAAGAACCGCCTGATACGCTCCTATGTACTTTTTGACCCGGTAGGCTTCCATGTTCTGCGCCAGGAGCGCCCGCTGGTCGCCTTCGAGTTTGGCTTTCTGTATGTCCCGGCGGTCAGCGTATTTGCCGGTGATTCCCAACAGGCCGGACTTCTTGTTCAGAGCGTTTTCCATCTCGGCGGCGCTCATACCGGTTTTCCGCATCACGTAGAAAGGCAGAGCCATGTCGGCGTCGCCGGCGCGGGTACCCATGATAAGGCCCTCCAGCGGGGTAACGCCCATAGAGGTATCCAGGGAACAGCCGTCTTTCACCGCGTTGATGGAAGAGCCGTTGCCCAGGTGGGCGATGATAAGGTTGGTCTTAAAGGGGTCCTTGCCCAAAAGGACGGCGGCCCGTTTGGCGGTATACAGGAAGGAGGTGCCGTGGAAGCCGTAACGCCGCACGGAATACGTCTCGTACCATTCGTAGGGGACCGCGTACAGGAAGGACTCCGGGGGCATGGTCTGATGCCAGGCGGTGTCCATGATGGCGCAGTGAGGTACATTGGGGAGTACCTTCTTGGCGGCCCCTATACCCATGATGTTGGCGGGATTGTGCAGGGGCCCTAGGTCCTTTACTTCCTCCAGGGTAGCCATGACCGCATCGTCCACAAGCACCGACTTGATGAACTTGTCCCCGCCGTGGACTACCCGGTGTCCCACCGCCTTGATCACGCTCATATCGGTGATGACCCCGTGAACGGGATCGGTCAGGGTTTTGATGATGAGATCCACCGCGTCGGTATGAGTGGGGCAGTCGTGTTCTACCGTGTACTCTTCCTTCCCCTTGGCCTTGTGACTGATGAAGGAACCTCCCAAGGTAACCCGTTCCACAATACCTACGGCCAGAATGTCTTTCGCGTCCCAGTCATACACCTGATACTTGGCGGATGAAGAACCGCAATTCAATGTCAAAATTACCATAAAAACCCTCCAAATACGTATACGTACTTACCGTTTTTTGTGCGGATTATGTATCCTATCCCGCAGCCGGGCTGTATTCAATAATAACCGCACTTTTGAATTTTGCATAGAGAATAGAGAATCGGGTACTTTCATATCGTTCGAAGCTCCGGCGGCTAACGCTATACGGGCATATTTATGTGGGTATGCTTAAAATCCGCCCAATCCGGGTAAAAAACTCGACATTTCCCCCGCGCCGTAGTACACTGTACCCAGCAAACCAAGAGATGGCCGGGCCCTGGGGTGGAACAGACGCCGTTGGCGGACCCCAC
>JAIRLK010000256.1 GCA_031259515.1 Treponema sp.
GCAAACGGGAACTGGCGGAAATGACCGTTTCTTCCGGCGAATCCTGGCTCGCCCGGATGAGCCAGGAGGAACTCAAATCCCTGTTTGACCGGTAGGCGGTTCGGTTTTTTCCTTCCTTATTATGAATGTTTATACTTTAGTTATGCGCGAAGCATAACAAACTGCTCGTAACGCCAAGGAAGGCGCCGAATAAATGTATTTTCGCACTTCAGAGCGGAGGGTTTTAATCCCGGCCAAACACCACGATTCCGTGGGCGTTCAGGAGGGCCTGAAATTTTTTCAGGTTTTTTTCCGGAATCACGATGAGCCCCCCTTCGGCGCGGTGAATGAGGGATCTGAGTTCCGGGTCTCCCAGCAGTTCTTCCGAGAGACTCCGGTCGGCGGGAAGCTGATATATCAACTGACCGGAAAGCGAATAATCAAACAGCCCCGCTCGGTTTATGGTTTTTTCAAAAAGGGTCAGCCAATGGGGGGCGGGGTTCGGATCAATCAGGGCTTTGAATTTGGCCACCCGCTCTTCTATATGCTTTTTCTCGCTGCACCCCGCGATAAACGAATCGGGGCTGATACGCCAGCGGTTCGAGCCGAGCTTGCGGCCTATTTTATCCAGATATATGGTCCGTTCCAGGGAATTGCCCTGAACGGTTACCAAAAACAACTCTTTATCCGCTATGGCTTGGTATTCTGATATTACACGCGCCGGGCGTTTTTTCGTTAACTCCAGGCACCACTTGCCGAATTCAGTTACCCGGAAGGTTTTGAGAGAATCGTAGCAAGAAATGGGCCGTTTCTTTTCTTTTAAAACCCGTGTCAAAGGCGGCATGGTCTGGGTTATCTCCAGTATGCCCAGGGCGGCGAAAAGATAGCAGTAGGCTTTGAACACAGGCGTTACTACCAGATAGTATTCCAGAATACCTTCGATACTAAATATATCAGAGTATTTTTCCGAATAGGTTTGTCCGTCCACCGTTATTTCATCTGCCCGATATTTTAATATTCGCATGGTATCTTTATAGTAAAAAAAGAAGGGCCGCAATGTTCGGAAGATGAGCCGCGCTATTTGATCGGCATCAAAGGTCCTGCCGTCTTTAGCGCAGAACATCAGGATATCCCGAAAGGTCCCGCGGGAAGGAGGCAGGCCGCCTTCGTATTTCAGATAATAGTCGGTTCCTTTTGTAACATGATCGAAAAGAACATTGTACTCTAGGGAATGCCGGTCGGAAGGATTTATATAGCCCGTGAATTGGGACGTCTCATTAAAGAAGGCTTTTACCAGGGCTTTTACTTCGTCCTGACCGTCTGCGGGCCGGACGACCATAAAGTTCTTCATTGCCAGAATAAACCGGGCCGTTAAATCGGCGCTGTCCGGGATCAGATACTGGGCCTTAAGATCGTTTCCCTTTGCAGCCTTTCGGCCTTTTTTTTGGCTGGTCTTCTGGTCTTCGGCGCCGGCAGCGTCTTCACCGGGAATGTCTTCTGTATCGGGAACCGTAAAGGGTTTAAACGCCGAAGACATCCGCAGCGAGTCGGCGTCTTTTTTCTTAAAGCCCCGGATACACTTATAGGGAGAGTCGGGCGGTTTTACGCTGCCGAGGAAATCCACAATGGCATCGTAGAGCAGGGGCAGAGAATCGGCAATTTCGGCGCTGTTGTCCCACACAGGGCCCCCGCCGCCGTCCGCAGCGCACTCTTCCAGCTTCAAGCCGGGCGGGGGAACCAGCCACAGGGTTAAGATGTTTCGCAAAATTCCGGGAAGGTACAGGATAGCCTGTCCGCATTGATCAAATACAGAAATATCCAACGGTATTTCCTTCTGAAGCGCCCATTTTTTCGTCCACGAATACTCGGAAATCTGCTGGACCAAAGGTGAACCGAATTCCTTTTCTAATTCTTTTGCCGGCACAAAATAGTCAAAGGCCAGGCGGTATAGCAGTTTTTGCGCTAACGCGGGGAAGCGGAAAAACCAGGCGCGAAAATCCTTCTCCGTTTCAAACGTCATGGTCTCCGCCAAAACTTTTATCAACCGTTTTTTCTCCAAACCGCTTATCTTTGTGTCCGGAAAGAACCCGTGGTATCTTTTTAGGTCCTCAACGGTAAGCTTCTGAAGCGTCTGCGTAATATCTTTGAGCCGCTCTTTTACGGGAGGCATGTCCGGCATGGTATAGGTTTTGATTTCTCCTGTTGTTTCCATTACCGTCCTCCCACCAGGTACGCCACATCGTCCGAGGAAAGAGACTTGAGGGATCCCGCATCGTCCGAAAGCAGAGCGCCCGCCAAATCGGTTTTCCGTCTCTGGAGTTCCATGATTCGCTCCTCAATAGTATCCCGTGCGATAAGACGGAAACAGAAAACGGGATTCACCTGCCCTATGCGATGGCTTCGGTCTATGGCCTGAGCTTCGGCGGCGCTGTTCCACCAGGGGTCAAGGATGAAGATATAATCCGCCGCGGTAAGGTTAAGCCCGGTCCCGCCGGTTTTCAACGTCATGATAAAGGCCTTTACGCCGCTGTCGGTCTGGAAACGCCGCACCAGGGACTGCCGGTCAACGGTGGCCCCGGTCATGGTCAGGTTGGGAATGTCCATACTCGCAAGGTCCTGGCTTACCATGTCTACCCCGGCAAGGAAATTCGTGAAGATCAGGCATTTGTGGCCGTTCCCGGCGATTTCCGCGATTCTATCCATCAGGTAAAGCCGTTTGGCCGACGGGCCGCCGTATTCGCCTTCCGCCTCGGGTACGCTGGCCAGGCGTCTCAGTTCCGTAAGGGCCTTAAAGATGAGGATGGAGGATTTCGCCATTTCCCCCTTGGCGATGATCCCGTCGATAAGGGATTTATACTCCAGCCGCCTGCGGTGGTATATGGCCAGGTGGGTTTCCTCAAGTTCGATAAAAGCGGTCTCTTCGGTTTTGTCCGGCAGCTCTTTGAGCACGTCCCGTTTAAGCCGCCTGAGCATGAAGGGGTATATCCTCATCTTCAGATCTTTGAGGGCTTCTTCGTCGTTGTTTTCCTGTATAGGCCGCTGATACCGCTGATCGAAGTTTTTTTCAGAGCCGAAAAAACCGGGGTTCAGAAAGCGGAACAGGCTGTAGAGTTCTCCCAAATTGTTTTCCACCGGAGTTCCGCTCATGGCAAGCCGCCGCCGGGCATTAAGGGAAAGCACCGCCGTCGCGGTCTGGGAAGAAAGATTTTTAATGTTTTGGGATTCGTCCAGAATGATGTAGAAAAATTCGATGCGCTTAAAATCCTCCACATCCCGCCTGAGCGTAGCATAGGTACTCAGGATGATCTTGAAATTCCCGCCGTTTATTTCCGCCGTATCCCGCTCGGTTCCGTAATGCACCACATAGGGCAGATCCGGACCAAAACGGTCGATTTCCGCCGCCCAGTTATACACCAAGGACTTGGGACAGAGTATCAAAACAGGACCGCTTTCTTTCATTTTTTTTATTTTTCGCAGTAACGCTATCACCTGTATGGTTTTGCCCAGGCCCATTTCGTCGGCAAGGCAGGCGCCCATGCCGTATTCTCCCAGGTAATCAAGCCAGCGTACCCCGTATTCTTGATAGGGCCGCAAGGCGCCGCCGGAAAGCGCCCAAGGGCCTTTACGTTCGGCAATGCTATTGTAGTTGGTAAAGAAGGGCCGGGCTTCCTCCCAAACCTTTCCTTCAACCTCAATCAATTCATCCTGAAGGAGCAGGGGAATGTCGAAATAAGAAAACTCGACCTCATCTTCCCCTTTAATCTTGGACACCAGCCGTTCAAGGCGATCCATGGTACGCTTGTCGGGAAAAGAACGGCTGCCGTCGGTCAAGGTGATACAGGAAGATTTGCGGTACTCCGCCATGAACCGGGCAAAGGTGAAGGTCTCCCCTTCTATTTCAACCTCGGCGTTTCCCGAAAGGTAATCAATGCCCGCCCCCATGCCTGACTTGCGGCTTACGGAGAGTTTTATTTTCGGCTTTGAAAATTTCAGCTTATATCCCGACAGAACTTCTGTTTCAAGGAGCACAAAGCGCTGTGAAAGTTCCATGATGTTTTCACCGATGAAGGACCCGGCGAATTCCGGCTCAATGATAAACCGCCCGTTTTCTTCGTAGAACGCATCGTTTTCGGCGCTCCGCTTTCCCCGGCCTCTGCCCGGCCCCTGTCCCCGGGTGAGCATCTGCCGAAATTCAACTTCCGGCGCTTCCGGAAAAATCACCTCCGCAATGCCTATGGTTCTATCGGTTTCGTCCAATTCAACAACGGTTACAATTTCCTCGTTTTCCAAGAACAGGGGAGGAAAGCCTCGGAGAAAACTTATGGGACGTATATGGAGGTACCCGTATTTGTCGATTTCCATAAAGAGGAGGGCCGGCAGCGCCGCCGCGGGCCGGACCGGTTTAACCGACCAGCCTTCGTAGATCAGCTTGGGATTGGAGAACCCGGAAACGATCATTGAGATAAAGGCGGGCAGTTCTGTTTTCGCAATCCGCGCATACACCCGTCCGGTCTCGGCCCAGCGCAGCCCCAGGTCCTTTACCGGGTAGACTTTCGCGCCGCAAACCGCAATGTTCGGAGAAACGGTGTAAAAATACGCAACCTTGTCCTCCGCCGCTCCGTCTTTTTTAAGGGCGGGTTTTTGTCCGCCGGCAATGACGGCCCCGTCTTCATTGCACAGGACTATGGAAACCTCCGCCTGGCTTCCGGAAACATCCCGGATGAGAAACGCGCAGTGAAAATCCCCTTCCGCGCGGCTGAGTACGCCGCCCTCAGAATTAAGCAGTATCCCGGCATCAAGAGCCTGATTGACGAGTTTTTCACCGGGATTAAAGAGGGTATATTCGTCTTCCCCGCTGTCATAATCGACCCACTCGGAAACCACCCGCTCTTTTTTGAGGACATGAAATTCACGTAACAGTTCCCGTTTAAGTCCCGTGTACCGGCGAAAATCTGGAAGCTGCCGCATACCCCGTTGTCCGCGCATCTGTAAAAAAGTCCGCGTCCCTTCCTTGCCCAGAACGAAATGGAAATCTTCTGCCATAACAAAAATATACGAACTCTACCGTACTAGAGCAAGAGGCAGCGGGAGACGGCAATATCCGGCACGGTATACGCTGTATTGTCATTTTATCGAAAATATGCGCATAACTGATCAATGAAATTCGTGATAAAAAGGCTTCTCGTTACCCTGCTGACCCTGTTCCTGGTGTCCCTCATTACTTTTGCGGCCTTTCATATCATACCCGGCGACCCGGCGGCCGTCATGCTGGGGATAGAGGCGACGGAGGCGCAGTTGGCCGATCTTCGCGCCGAGATGAACCTGGATAAGAGCCTCCCGGTACAGTACGGGCTCTGGCTGAAGGGGTTTTTTACGGGAAACCTGGGAAACTCCGTGCGTTTCCGGGGGGAGCCCATAGCCGGCATGGTCCTGGAACGGCTGCCGGTTACCCTTTCCCTGGCGGTCCTTTCCCTGGTTTTCATCTTTGTTCTGGCGATCCCCGCAGCCCTCCTGCCGGCGGGCAGGGAAAATTCACCGCTTGACCAGATAATAAACGCGGTGAACACCATCATGATATCCTTTCCGGGGTTTTTTCTGGGCGTTCTGTTGATTTGGATCTTCGGGGTCCTCCTGCGGTTCTTCGTCCCCGGCGCGTATGTGTCCTACCGGGAGGACTTTGGCGGTTTCCTGGCCTGCCTCGTCTTCCCGGCCCTGGCTATAGCCTTGCCGAACGCCGCCATGGTGGTCAAGTTTCTGCGGGGGTCCATCTTCCGGCAGTTCAGGTCGGATTATGTGCGTACCGCCTACAGTAAGGGGAACAGCCGGGGCCGGGTCCTGTACCGCCACGCCCTGAAAAACGCGGCGATCCCGGCGGTTACCCTTATGGGCATGATCACCGCCGATGTATTTTCCGGGAGCATTGTCATTGAGCAGGTTTTCACCATACCGGGTATAGGGCGGCTCCTTATCGCGTCCATCACCTCCCGGGACTTCAGCATGGCCCAGGTTCTGGTGATTTACATCGCCTTTGTCGTGGTTTTGGCCAATACCCTGGCGGACATCGCCATCCAGATCATCGATCCCCGGATCAGGGTAACGTGATGCCGGCGTTGAAGCGAAACCCGGAATTTCTGGCGGGCCTTGTCCTGGCCGGCCTGGTGGCGGGTATGGCCCTGGTCAGCCTGGTCTATACCCCCTATGGACACAACGACATGGACCCGGCGCGGCGGTTCACCCCGCCCGGCGCCGGGCATCTTATGGGGACCGACAATTTCGGCAGGGACATCTTTTC
Source organism: Treponema sp. (assembly GCA_031259515.1). Taxonomy (GTDB): domain Bacteria; phylum Spirochaetota; class Spirochaetia; order Treponematales; family Breznakiellaceae; genus JAIRLK01. Next base: position 6,272 of record JAIRLK010000256.1, read on the forward strand.
CCGAATCATGATAGGCGGGCGCTATACCCTCCTTGTGGCCCTGTGTACGGTCCTGGGCAGCGCCGCCGCTGGTTCCGCCCTGGGCCTCGTAACCGGCTATGTGGGCGGCCTGTGGGCGGAACTTGTCATGCGCGTTATAGACGCCCTGAATTCCTTCCCCGGCCTGCTTCTTGCCCTGGTGATGGTATCCATCATGGAAAACGGCCCCTTTACCCTCATCATCGCCCTATTCATCATCTTTATCCCCAGTTACGTGCGCATCATGAGAAGCGGCATGTTGCAGTACAAGGACCGGGACTTCATCAAGGTTGTGGAACTGATGGGGGCTTCCCACGCTCGGATCATCTTCGTGCATATCCTGCCGAATACGGCGCCTTCCCTTCTGGCTTCCACCGCATTGGGGCTTTCCAACGCCATCCTGGCGGAGGCCACCATGAGCTACCTGGGCCTGGGCATACAGCCTCCCATTCCCAGTTGGGGGCGTATGCTCTCGGAATCCCGAAACTTCCTGTTCGCCGCACCCTGGTGCGCCCTGGCGCCGGGATTCATGATCATGATTATGGTCATTTCTTTTCATTATATAGGCGAAGGAATCACAAAACGGTATAGTTGAGCTATTCTATAGGATACGGTATAGTTGAGTTATTCTATAGGATAAGGAGGATTTATATGGAAAAACGAAAAATCAGGAGCATTGCCATCATCGGGGCGCTGGCGGCATTTATTGGCGCGGCCCTCATCCTGCCGGCTTGCCAGGGGAAGAAGGACAGCCGGAGCGGCGCAGATAGCGGCGCAGGCGTTAAAGACGGCGTACGCGCGGAAGGCGGCGAAATCCGTTTCGGCTACACCACCGAACCCGCCACCCTGGACCCCCTGAACGCTTCCAACACGGCGGATGGCCGGAGCATACTCTTCAACGTCTTTGAGGGTCTGGTAAAGCCCGATACCTCCGGGGGTCTTGAGCCCGCTGTGGCCGAAAGTTACACCCTGGAACAGGACGGGCTGGCCTATGTTTTCACCCTGCGCCAGGGGCTTAAATTTCACGACGGTTCGGATGTAACACCTGAGGATGTGGAATTCAGCCTTAAAACCGCGATGGAGACGAAATTTGCCGGCCTTGATCAGATAGACGCGGTGGAAATCACCGGGGACCGGCAGATCCGCGTGGTCCTGAAATCGCCGGACGTGGAGTACCTTACCAACCTTACCGTAGGGATAGTGCCCCGGAACAATCCCGACCGGGAAAGGCGGGCCATAGGCACCGGACCTTTCATCATCGAAAGCTATACCTCCCAGCAATCCCTGGTGATGGTGAAGAATCCCTATTATTGGAAGAAAGGGATTCCCCATCTTGACAAGGTAACCTATGTCTTCGTGGCTGATTCCAACGCCCTGCTCCTGGCCCTTCAGGGGGGCAGCGTGGATGCCGGTAGCGTTACCGGGTCCCTCCTGGAGCAACTCAACCCCGATGTCTTCACCTTTGTTCCCGATCCGTCCAATTCCGTCCAGCTCCTGGCTCTGAACAACGCGGTACAGCCCTTGGATGACCTGCGGGTCCGCCAGGCCCTAAACTACGCGGTGGATCGGCAGGAGATCATCGACGCCGCCTTCTACGGCCACGGGGAACCTTCGGGAAGCGCCCTTATTCCGGGGCTTTCCCGGTATTACGAGGCTTCCCTAAAAAACCCCTATCCCCTGGATATTGCCCGGGCCAAGAGCCTCCTCGCTTCTGCGGGGTACGAGCAGGGCTTTTCCCTGGAGATCACGGTCCCATCGAACTACACGATGCATGTGGATACCGCCCAGGTGATCGTGAACCAGCTTGCCAAAATCGGGGTTGCCGCTACGATAAAGCTGGTTGACTGGCCGGCATGGCTTTCCGATGTCTACCAGGGCCGCCAATACGAAGCGACCATCATCTCGGTGGACGCGCCGACCATTTCGCCCCGTGGGTTCCTGGCCCGATACCATTCGGCCAATCGGAGCAACTTCGTAAACTTTACGAGCCCCGCCTATGATCAGGTATACGACGCCGCCCTGACGGAAATTGATGAAGCGAAGCGTATCGAGCTTTACAAGGAGGCCCAGCGCATCCTGTCTGCGGAGGCCGCCGGCATCTACATCCAGGACATCATCGGTTTCCGGGCCTTTCCCAAAAACACCCAGGGCTTCGTGAGTTATCCCCTGTATGTTCTGGACTTTGCCCCGGTTTATAGAACCAACTGAAAAGCCAAGCCCTCTGTCCCGCCTTCCATGATTCGTGGGCGGGGCGGACCGGCGGTCCATAACCCGAACATACTTCGGTGTTTTTCATTTTCGCTCTTTTTCGTACTCATAAATCTTCTGCATCTCGCTTATAAAATAGTCTTGAAAAAAGGAATTTAATCTTCTAAAAAGGGACATAGCGTCTTCCAGCTTGTCCTCGTGTCCTTTGAGGTACATGGGTTCAACGCCGTTTCGCAGCCAATCTTCGTTTACTTTAAAGGTAGAACACATTAATTTGATGATACGGTCATTAACGGGTTTCTTTCCCAATTCAAGGGCGGCGATATAGCCTTTAGAGATGGATATTTTTTCGGCAAATACCGGCTGCGTCAGCTTTTCCGTATGCCGGAGCAGGATGATCCGTTTATTAATTGTCATTATTCTTTCCTTGTATATCATTTTACGAATAATTTCTTACTAAGGCAATTATTATTTCTTGATTTTTATGTAAAAAGCGCTTTACATTTTTCTTTATAAGTATTAGAATAACTCTCGATAAGTAAGACAGAAAGTTATGATAGAACAAGAGAAGGTAACGTACGTTAATAGCATCTTTCCTAAATTAAGCGTGAGAGGGCAGAGGTATTTGCAAAGAATTGCGGAGGCTATGCTCTTTATCCAGGACCCCGCATTGCCGCCGGTTTATATCGATCAACAAGAAGAGAGGAAAGAAAATGGCGCTCATAAAAATTAATCCATGCCTTTGCCTTGGCGTGTTCCTGCTTGCCGTTTCGGTTTCATTCGCCCAGGTGACGGTGGATGATGTTACCCCTAATTCTCAACTGGCCTTGTCCAATCCTGACTATCTGGTTACCCCGGGTGATATCTATACCTTGGCCTACACCGCGAATGGCACTGCGGTAACCTATAGAATTGTCGTTGACACCAGTTATACGATTCGTATATCCAATCTGGGGGTAATCAATGTGGCGGGAAAAACCTTCCGCCAGGTAAAAAAAGACGCGGAAACCATCGTGGCTAATAACTATCCTTTAAGTGGAGTACAGTTGATTCTGACCCAGCCGGGGGTGTTCAGAGTCTTTGTGGTTGGAGAGGTCAAAGTTGCTGCGGAAATTTCCACCTGGGCTATGGAACGGCTTTCTTCTCTTACCCGTTACACGACTCCTTTTGCCTCCCGTCGAAACGTTTCAATAAAATCGGCCAACGGCAGGACAAAAAACTACGATCTTTTTAAGGCGGAACGCGAGGGGGATCTCAGTCAGAATCCTTACCTGCGTCCTGACGACATAATCACCTTTAATCGGCTGGATCGGCAGATAACCATAAACGGGGCGGTGGAACGTCCCGGCGTTTATCAACTGCTGTCAAATGAAAACTTGAATGATTTAATCAGAAATTATGCCTGTGGGTTTACCCCTTTGGCGGATAAAACCCAGATGGAACTGGTACGTTATGTGGGAAGCGGTTCGGTTTCCGGGGATAAGATGATATTCACGGAGGCGGATATTCAGAGAAACTACCGGCTGCAAAATTACGATATTATTACGATTCCTAACATCACGGAGCGGAGGCCGGCGGCCTCGCTAAACCGCCAGGAACGCCGAATCACCATCAAGGGAGCGGTACGCCAGCCCGGTACCTACAATCTGGCGCCTAATGAAAATCTGAGGGATATAATCGAAATTTACGCAGACGGATTTACGCCCAGGGCGGATAAGACCCGCATGGAACTGGTACGCTATGAGGGCGTATCGGCTTTTGGAGAAAAAATATTTTTGAGCGAGTTAAACATTCAGGAAAATTTTGCCTTGCGCAATTACGATGTTATTACCATTCCTGATGCCAGCGAATGGTGGCCGGTAACGACACAGCGGGAATATACCAATAAATAGAGGTTGTTCCAAAAACCCGGAGGTCCGGGGGACATCCCCTGGGGCATGAGGCCCCAGAGCAGGGGTGTTACGGGGGCAAGGTTGACTGCTATCGCGGTCAATTCAAAACCTGTTGATTCATGGGATTGTGGGAAAGCAACCGTGAAACGCACAGTTTTGGGACAGGCTCAGCAGGCTAATTGAACAGAACCAGGAAAAAGGGCTAGACTGGGGGGGTGACAACGCCTTTACTGGAAGTACAGCATCTTTCCGTTGGGATAAAGCGGGGCCGGGATTATCGCCTTGCGGTAAACGACATCAGTTTTACCATGAACCGGGGGGAAATCCTCGGCATAGTCGGGGAATCGGGATGCGGAAAAACCCTCACCGCCCTGGCCATCCCCGGTCTGTTGCCCGGCGGCGTGTCTATAACTCACGGGGACATCGTGTTTGAAAACCGGAACCTTGCGGGCCTGAAAAACCGGGAACTGTACGGGATACGGGGAAACAGGATCTCCATGATCTTTCAGGAGCCTATGACTTCCCTTAATCCATTACTCAAAATCGGACGCCAGATCGCCGAGCCGTTGGAACTTCACGGTTACACAGACAAAGCCCTAATACGCCGGGAAGTCCTGGACATTATGGAAAAGGTAGGGCTTCCCGGCCCGGAGCGGCTTGCCGGCGAGTATCCCCATCAGCTTTCAGGAGGTATGCGTCAGCGGGTGATGATAGCCCTGGCCATGATCTGCAATCCTAGACTGCTTATCGCCGACGAGCCTACCACTGCCCTGGATGTTACCATCCAGGCCCAACTCCTGAGACTGATGAAATGGTTCAACTGGAACCGGGGGACTTCCATCCTCTTTATCTCCCACGACCTTGCCCTGGTAAGCCGCCTCTGCGACCGGACGCTGGTCATGTATGCGGGGAAACTCGTCGAGGAAGGGCCGGTTCGGGACATTTTCCGCCGTCCCGCTCATGAATACCCTAAAGGTCTTATCGGGGCGATCCCTTCAAAAGACCGCAAGGGCAGCCCCCTGGTGAACATTCCCGGCAAGGTCCCCTCAATAGACGATGAAGAAGAACTATGCGGCTGCCCATTCGCCCCCCGCTGTTCCCATAAAGCGATACGCTGTACCGCCGCCTTCCCAGGCCGGACGGACCTGGGCGGCGGCCACTATGTCTGCTGTTTTCTGCCGTTCGGTAAAGACGCGGGAAAGAATGGAAGCTAGCGGGAAACCCTTCGTCCTCATCCGGGATGTGTCCAATGTCTACGTGTCCCGCTCTTACGGCGTTCTGGGGAAAAAAACCGGAAGGCCCGTCCTCGATCACATCAACCTGGAAATTCAGGAAGGAGAACTCTTCGGCCTTGTGGGGGAATCGGGGTGCGGCAAGACCACCCTGGTCCGGGCCATCCTGGCTCTGATCGATTATG
>JAIRLK010000394.1 GCA_031259515.1 Treponema sp.
ATCAGCATAATACAGTTTCTTTAAAATCGTATTTCTACAACCTGTATAGAACACACACAAAAACAAACACAGGCAAAACTGTTCCAAAGGCAGGCGAATTTGGGACAAATTTATACAAATCTGCCGTGAAATTAGACAAAATCGTTTTGGTTTCAGGCAATCAGAGAGGCCGTTGGTTTCCGCTCTTATTCCATAATGCAGTTCACCTGTGAAAGGCGTACAAACAACAATTTGGAGGTATAGTGTGAAAAAATTGTTTTTATCATTACCCGTACCGGCTCTTGCCGGTCTTCCCGGTAACCGCGTCCCCAGGAAAGCGGAGACAAGGGCGGGTACCGGTGCTTGTGCCGCAGACCGGTGTACGGGGTTGTGGTATGCGTAAAAAATCGTCTCCGAAAGTCAAACGGCTGCCCTGGGGTGTATACCTCGGGCAGAATCATGATCTTTATATCATGCTATTGCCGGCCTTGGTATACATCGTGATATTCGCCTATATACCCATGTACGGGATACTTATGGCTTTTCAGGATTATACGCCGACAAAGGGAATATTCGGCAGTCCCTGGGTTGGTTTCAAACACTTTATCCGTTTCCTCGGCGCTTATTCTTCCCGCAAAACCATTCCAAACACCATTATCCTTTCTGTGTACGGGATTATCGCTTCTTTTCCTTTTCCAATTATCCTGGCCTTAATGCTCCACTATGCCATTAATAAGCGCATCGGAAAGATTGTCCAGACCGTTACCTATATCCCCTACTTTATTTCTGTAATGGTTTTGGTAGGCATGATGAATCTGTTCTTTTCACCCAACTACGGCATAGTAAATATGGTACTTCTGCGTATGGGGAAAGAAGTACAGGCTTTTATGTCGGGGGAAAAATATTTCCGTCATCTATACGTGTGGTCCGGAATATGGCAGGGTACCGGTTTTGGCGCCATCATTTATTTTTCCGCTCTGGCGGGGGTGGACCCCACATTGTATGAAGTGGCCAAACTTGACGGGGCGGGGAAAATACAGCGGATTCTAAATATAGACCTGCCGACCATCAGACCCACTATCGTCATCATGCTCATTCTTAGCATGGGGGGGATCATGAGTGTAGGTTTTGACAAGGCTTTTCTGATGAAGAATTCCCGCAACTCCGGGGTTGCGGAAATTATTTCCACGTATGTTTATCAGGTTGGTCTTTTGGATCAGCGGTACAGCTTTTCTGTGGCCATAGGGCTTTTTAATGCAGTGATCAATTTCACGTTACTTTGGATCGTGAATGCGATCTGCAAAAAGGTCAGTGAGACCGCCTTGTGGTAAAAGGAGGATGTAGTGAAAGTTTTTAGGAAGGTCTCCGCAGGAGACATGGCCTTCGACGTGGTTAATACGATGTTACAGGCCCTTATTTTCTTTATTATGATTTACCCGCTCTACTATATAGTTATTGCCTCCATAAGCGAACCCAGCGAGGTACTCACCGGCCATGTTTTTCTTCTTCCAAAAGGTTTTCAGCTTGACGGGTACAAGCAGGTGTTTATGAGTCCCGATATTGTTACCGGTTATCGTAATTCAATCTTTTACACCTTTTTGGGAACCATAATAAATCTTTTCGTTACCCTGCCCTGTGCGTACAGCCTTTCCCGTAAAGACCTGCGGGGCAGAAATGGTTTTACCCTGTTTTTTTCTTTTACGATGTTTTTTTCCGGAGGTATGGTACCGAGCTACATGGTGGTAAAAGGACTTGGTTTGCTCAATTCCTTCTGGGCGCTGCTATTGCCTGCGGCCATGAGCGTGTGGAACATGATCATCTGTCGTAATTTCTTTGAGCACAATATCCCCCTGGAACTACTGGAAGTTTCCCGTATTGACGGGTGCATGAACATCCGTTTTTTTATCCAGATTGTTCTTCCGTTGTCCAAGGCGCTCATCGCCGTAATGACCCTGTTCTACGCGGTGGGTCATTGGAATTCCTATTTTAGCGCCCTGCTTTACCTGACAGACAGGGCCAAGTATCCGCTGCAATTGGTACTCCGCAATACCCTTATCTCAAATTCACCCATGACTTCCAATACGACTCTCACGGATACTGCCGCCATGCACCGGATGATTGAAATGCTCAAGTACGCCCTTGTGGTGGTTTCCAGCGTACCGGTGCTTATCCTGTATCCCTTTGTACAGAAACATTTCGTCCAGGGGGTGATGATCGGTTCAATAAAGGGCTGATTCATTGTGGAAATCTGGACGCGTTGCGTCCTGATGGGAACCTTACCGGAAACTTTTATACATAAGGCCCGGTAAAGAACCCGAAATATATCTTTAGTTTGGAGGAGCTTTGAGATGAAAAAAGCTTTTCTTGTGTTAGCAGGGCTCTTTATGAGCGCAGCGCTATTTGCCGGGGGCGGTAGTCAGCAGGGCGGTACAGCGCCTCAAGCCGCTTTGAATCTTGGGCCTGCAGGTCAATTGCCCGTGGTGAGGGAAAAGGTAACCTATACCATAGGCGCGAGCATTGATACCCAGTGGGGGGACCCTAATGAGGGGGAGTTCTGGGCGAATTTTGAAAAGGAAACCAACGTCCACATCGACTGGGTAGTAGCACGGCCCGGTGAAGCTAATGAGAAATACAGTGTGATGATGGCTTCCGGGGATTACCCTGATGCGTTCATCGGCTGGGGGGACGGTAACACCAACATCCTGAAGTACGGCGTGGATCAGAAGGTTTATATCCCTCTGACCAAGCTGATTCCTGAGCACATGCCCAACTTTTTGAAGAATGCGCCAAAAATCGTTCCCAACATCATGGAGGTAATCACAGCGCCTGACGGCAACATTTATGGCCTTCCGGAAGTCGGCGGCGACCCTGTCCTCAACGTGATCCCCAATGGTTTCTTCATCAATAAGGTCTGGCTGGATAAACTTGGCCTCAAGGCCCCGACTAATCTCGATGAGTTTGCCAATGTACTCCGGGCCTTCAAGACCAGAGATCCTAACGGCAACGGTCAGGCCGACGAAATTCCCTGGACTTTTGTATTTGACGATTGGGGTGCTTATGACCTTACCAGTTTTTTTGGTTCTTTTGGTTATCCCCTGGAACCTTCCGCATATACCATGGTTGACAGAGGAAGGGTTATTTTCCAGGCCACGGATCCCAACTATAAAGCTGCGGCCCAATACCTGGCCGGCCTGTACAAGGAAGGCCTTATAGACAGGGAGGCTTTTACCAACAGTGAACTGGCTGTAACCGCCAAGACCGATTCTACTCCCATGACCATCGGCGCGTTTAACAGCTATGCGGTTTTCACAAAGAACAATATTGACAATTATGTTCCCCTTCTGCCGCTCAAGGGGCCCAGGGGGGATCAGAATGTGTTTTACAGCACCTCCCTCATCCAGGGCCGGGAAACTATGATCATTACCAACAAGGCGAAGAACCCGGAGGTTCTTCTCCGTTGGGCGGATCAGCTCTACCGGGATTTCCAGACCGCTTATTCCTGTACTTACGGTTTGGGGCCGGATCCCAATAAATATTGGAACTATGACGCAAATGGGAACATGGTTGTTAACCCGGTTATCCCGGCCAAATATGACCGTACCCAGCAGGGACTTCCTTTTATTCCCTGTGCTATGGATCCGGATCTTTATATACAGGTTGAAAGTAGTTATCCGGATCACAAACAGAAGGTTGCGCTTCTTGATTTCTACAAACCTTATACCACGCTTTTTACATCTGGTCAGTTGGAGCGGTTTCCCGATACCGTATTCACTACCTCAGAGGAAGCCGAGGAGCTTGCCATTCTGCAGACGGATATCGTGAAATACGCCAAGAATCAGCTTGCCCGGTGGATATCCAATGATGGCGATATCAACGTCGAATGGGACGGCTACCTTAGGGAATTGAATAACATCGGCCTTCCGCGGTACCTGGAATTGAAACAGCGGATATACGACCGTTCCAAAGGGAAATAGTTCCGGCTGCACGGCGGTTCCTGTCGAACGAGCCTCCGTTGAAATGAACTACCTCACCCTAAAGGGCGGGGTAGTTCATGTGAATCATAGCAATCTGACAGCCCTGCGGAGATCACCCTGCTAAGCGCTGTAATATTTTTTAGCTCCCCTGAATATGGCCGCGATGTTTTCCGCCGGTACATCCTGTTGGATACAGTGGGCTGGTGAAAGGATATAGCCTTCGTTTCCCATAGTGGAAAGGATGCGTTTTACCTCAGCTTCAACTTCCTCCTGTGAACCGCAGGGAAGGAGTTTCTGGGTATCTATACCTCCCCAGAAGGCCAGAACGGAGCCGTAATCTTTTTTCAGCCGTTCCGGCTCCATCATGAAGGTCCCGGGCTGAATGGGGTTGATGATGTCCACTCCGCATTTTACCAGGCTGGGAATAAGGGAATAAACGCTGCCGCAGGTATGATGCTGATAAAAAGCGGAAGTGTATTTTTTTGTACAGGTAATGCGTTCTGAAAAATAGGGGGCGATGAATTCATTAAACATATCCACCGATATGAAGGTCCCGGTCTGCATGCCGAAATCGTCCCCGGATGTGGTACAGTCAATCCACGGCCCCAGTTCGTTGTAGTAAATGTCGATAACTCCCTTCTGGTAATCCAGGATCCGCCGGGAAAAGGCGTGGACCAGTTCCGGTTCCGCGGCGAGACGGTAGAGATAATCGTCAAAACCAAAGAGCCAGCAGCCTATTTCAAAAACCCCCAGCACCGGGTGTTCTGCAATGATGGCGTAATCCGTGGTTTCGTGGAGGAACCGCGCCCGCCGGGCCCATTCCCCGATAAGGGCCCTGTCCAGATCTGCAGCCTCCGGCAGGGGATAGGCCATCATCTCGTCTATAGTACAGTCCTTGAGGGGATTATGGCATATCTCGTAGTGGCCGTTGATAAAGCGGTAGCCGATTCCGTAACTGTCGTATCTGATATCCCCTTCGGTACGGTCATGCACCGTCTTAGGGGTCGGCATCCCCCCCACGATCCGGGTATCAATATCGAGGTACTCCAAAATCCGTTCGTCCAGGGGAAACCCGCCCCGGGGCGCTCCGGTAAACCCCAGGCAGGCCCCCAGTGCGTCCCGGGTTTCCTGATAATCGATCTGGGTCTGGGGGCAGCCGCAGAGATCAAAGACCGCCCTGTCCACCTGCCGGTGGCTTACTGTTTCAAAAAAACGTTCCCGTGGAGTCATGAGTATCTCCTTTGGCTTTTCCTTATTATCCGGTATCTCGATACTACGTGATAGATCGGGTAATATGTTATGAAACATTATTTAAGTCAACGGATGGAACAGTGATCGGCGGTGTTGTTGCTATTCCAAAGAAAGGGAAGGGCAAGAAGTGAAACCGGCACCGGGGGGAGATATAGCCATGATGGAGAAACCAAAAATCTATCTTGAAACCACGATGTTCAGTTATTACCACGAGGAGCGGCCTCAGGCGGAGTACCAGGAATTAAAAGCCCAGGTACGCCGGATTTTTGACCGGATAAAGGCCGGTGAATATGAGCCGTATACGTCCATTTTTTCCACCACGGAAATTGACGGTGAACCGGACCCGGAGAAGCGGGAGAAGATGAAAGCCCTTATAGCGGATTATGGAATAACCCTCCTGGAAGTAAGCCCCGATGCGGAACGACTGGCGGTCCTGTATATTCAGGAAGGCGCTGTATCCCCGGCATGGGAAACAGACGCCGCCCATATTGCCATGACAACGGTCAACGGATTAGATTTTATAGTGAGCCTGAATTTCCGGCACATTGCCCGTCCCTGGACCGATGAGCGGGTACGCCGGGTTAATGTTCGGGAAGGTTATCAGGGCATAGGAATATACAAGCCTGCGGAGGTATTGGAATTATGAAAACGGTACAGGACTACATGAACGATCCCCGGCTTTTTGAAGAACCGGAAATGGATGAGCCTATCCGAAAAATCCATGCCGCCCGGCTTATGCTTCAGGATGAAACCGCCGGAATGTCCGGGGTGGAAAAAGCTGCTTTCATAAACGCCAGAAGCCGGGAAACTCTAGCCCGGCTTGGGCTTTCTCCTAAAATCGTCAATCTTTCCGGCCGGGGCAAACTGAAACTCCGGCAGCCGGTTACTCAGTAACCTGTTTTCTCCGGAGAACAGCCCGGACCATCCGGTATAATAGACCAGCTCCGTGCCGCCATTGTGTGTGTGTTCCCCA
>JAIRLK010000412.1 GCA_031259515.1 Treponema sp.
CGCCGCTTTTTCCAACAGGTTTCGGATTGTTTCAAAACAGTTTTTTTCCATGATATCCTCCCAATTCCGGTTTATCACAGCTTTTGAAAGGTGTCTAGCCCTTAACTTGTTGACAGTGGCTTGGACCCCCGGCGGGGCGTTGCGGGGCGGCGCCCCGCAGAGGGGGGTAGCGTAAGACGCGAGGCGGCTGGAGCGTGGGGGGAGGCAACCCCCCTTTCCATCCAAAAAATTGGTAAAGCCTATCCGCGCAATCGGCGGTTCTTTGCGGTTCCATCCACAAAGCGGCTTCGCGTGTTTTGAAACGGCCCGCTTGACAACCATTTTAACTCTGGCGTATTGTATGAATAGAGGTAATGTTATGAAACGAAAAATTTTTTCCTGTTGTGCGGTGTTTCTTTTAGCATTTTTTTTGAGCCTGCCTGTCTTTTCCCAGACGGTAGATATTACCATTCTGGCTACTTCGGATGTGCATAACAATTATATGGATTATGATTATTTTACCGATATGCCGACGGAGCAGACGGGACTTGTACGAATCTCTACCGCTATAAAGGCGGAACGGGCCCGGGACCCCAATGTACTCCTGGTTGATAACGGGGACAATATCCAGGGAAACCCTTTTGGCGAATACCTGGCCAAGCGTCCTCCTGTATCCGGCGAAATCAGCCCCATTATGACCCTTCTCAACAGTATGCGCTATGATGCCATGACATTAGGAAACCATGAATTCAACTTCGGCCTTGATTATCTTAACCGGGTGATTGAAGGAGCCGCATTCCCGGTTGTATGCGCCAACGTGATAAACGCTCAGACCGGGGCATCATACTTCAATCCCTATGCTATTCTCACAAAAACTTTTAGGGACAGAGGGAACAATCCTCAAGCAGTCAAAATTGGCATCCTGGGCCTGGTAACGCCCCAGATTATTTCCTGGGACGGGGCATGGCTTCGGGGAAAAGTCGAAACGCTGGATGCCTACGAAACGGCCCAAAAATACATTCCTATTATGAAAGAAGCCGGCGCGGATATAATTGTTGTCCTTGCCCATTCGGGAATTCAGGATTATCCTCGAAAAGGCGGAGAAGAAAACTTCGCTCATTTTATCACGACTATTCCCGGCGTGGATGTGGTGATAGCCGGTCATGCCCATGAAAAATTTCCGGGACGCGCTTTTGAAAAAATGCAGGGGGTTAATAATGAAAAAGGGACCATTAACGGCATTCCGGTAGTGATGCCCGGAAGTTTCGCCGATACTTTGGGAAAAATAAAGATCTCCATCGAAAAGAACAACAATGCATGGAGGCGTATTGATGGCTCCGGTACCCTGATTCCGGTATACGACAGCTCTGCCCGGAAAGCCAATTTTCCCCCGGACGCGGAAACAACCCGGCTCTTGACTGTTGTTCATAATGCGGTACTCAGCTATATCCGCGCCCCGGTAGGCGCTGGAGAAGGAGGCCCTTCTTCCGGCGGGAGTCTCACCGAACCTCTGACGAGTTTCTTCGCGGTGATTCGGGATGACTATTCGGTTCAGATAATTAATGAAGCCCAAACCCGTTACGCCGAGCAGACCCTGGCAGGTACTCCCTATGCCGGTCTGCCCATACTCTCTGCCGCAGCTCCTTTCAAGGCTGGCGGACGACAGGGGCCAAAGTATTATACCAACGTTCCCGCCGGCCCTTTAGCCATTAAGAATATCGCTGATCTCTATGTTTATTCTAACACGGTGGTGATTTTAAAGCTCACCGGAGCCGGAATTAAGGAATGGCTGGAAATGAGCGCCGGGCAGTTTAATCAGCTTAGCGGTTCAAAGGGCGAACAGTTTATCCAGAACGACGATTTTCCTACCTATCTTTTTGATGTGATCGAAGGGGTAACTTACCAGATTGACGTTACTGCGCCAGAAAAGTACAACCGTGACGGCAGTATCAAGAACGCTGGCGCGGAGCGGATAAAAGACCTTCGTTTTAACGGGCGGCCCATAAATCTTACGCAGGAATTTGTTCTGGTGACCAACAATTACCGGGCTTATGGCGGCGGCAATTTTCCCGGTGGAAATCCAGGCAATATCATTATGGAAACTCCCGATGAGAGCAGGCAGGTCATCCTTAGATATATTGATGAAAAACGGACAATAACGCCCAAGCCTAATAATAACTGGTCTCTCATACTCCCTAAAGACTCAGGCCCTCTTCTCTTCCTGAGTTCCCCAGAGGCTCAAGACAATTTGCCTTCGGGGATAACCTTTCTTCGTATGATCGACACGGGGTTTGCCGTTTATCAAATACGTCCATAAGTGTCCGATTTGCCGGCAGAGCAAGGGGCCGGCAATGCGGCAATTGCCGACGGCAACGCGCCGTAAAACTTATGATACGTGAGGTGAGACAATAGGAAGAACATCCGCGAATGCGCCACATGGCGGCGCGAATTGACCCTCATTTTTATGTAAGGCTGTTCCAAAACCTCAAGTTTTGGACAGCCTCTCATTCGTGAAAACAAGCGTTCATTCGCGGGACTTATTCTTCTGTCTCGCCTCACATTATGATGCTTTCAAAGCTAAATTTAATAGTGTGCCGCCGCCTCCCCAATAGGTGGGGGACTGCGTTTCTTCATCGCCGCCGCATATCTTGTGTTTGTCATCCTATGGCGCAACCGGCTGGCCCTTGGGTGTTTTCGGAACAAAGGGAACCATTACCGGGCAGCGTAACCTTCCCGCCGCTCGCCGTTGATACTGGGGATTTCCAGAACCGTTCCGGCTTCCAGCAAGTCGGGGTTGTCGGGGTCTTCAAGTTTGGAACGGTTCGCCTCATAAAGGATAGGCCAGCGATAGGGATCGCCATAGACGAGTCCGGCGATATCCCAGAAGCAATCGGGCGGCCA
>JAIRLK010000005.1 GCA_031259515.1 Treponema sp.
TGCCGCCTGCTTAACCGTATGGGAGCGCGGATCGACGGAATCGGCTCCAACATCCTCACTATTCAGGGCGTATCCCGGCTGTCCGGCGCGGACATAGAACTCGGCGCTGACTACATGGAGGTCGGTTCGTTCATCGGCCTTGCGGCGGCTACACGGGGGGAACTGTTCATTGAGGGAACCCTGGCCCGGGACCTCCGCCCGGCGAAGATCGCCTTTGGGAAGCTGGGCATACAGTGGGAACACGAAGGCTCCACCCTCCATGTGCCGGGCAATCAGGCCCTAACGGTGAACTGCGATCTGGGGGGTATGATCCCCAAAATAGACGACGCCCCCTGGCCGGGCTTTCCCCCCGACCTGACGAGCATAGTTACCGTGGTGGCTACCCAGGTAACCGGTACGGTGTTGATCCACGAAAAGATGTTTGAATCCCGCATGTTTTTTGTGGACAAGCTCATAGGCATGGGCGCCCGCATCGTCCTCTGTGATCCGCACCGGGCCGTCGTCTCCGGTCCAACTCGGCTGACCGGGTCGGAACTCCACAGCCCGGATGTGCGGGCCGGCATGGCTATGGTCATCGCCGCCATGTGCGCCGAAGGTAAAAGCGTCATCCGTAACGTCTACCAGATTGAGCGGGGCTATGAAAACCTGGTGGACCGGCTCTCCCGCCTAGGGGCGCGGATTCGGTCGGGGGAATAAGCTGCCGCTCCAGTAAATCCCAGCCGGATTGCCGTTGACTTAACCTGCTGGAACTATCCAACCGCTATTGATATAGAAAATAAAGTCTATTATATTCAATTAAGCAAATGGAAAAACGGTTTGTTTTTCCAAATATAAGTTTGGAGGAATTTATGAGGAAGAGAAAATTTGCTTTTTTATAGCGGATAACTTTTTTATTAAGGAGAAAGCAATGAGAAACATTTTTTTTTGGTTGTTGCCATTATTATTCTTATTGGGGTGTGAAATGGAGGTTCCCGAGTATGTTAGGGATATACCGACTCCCTACCCCGCCGTATCTGACCAGTTTGATTTTGAAACCTTGGTATTTAATAAAAACTTGTTTAACTCCCAGCGTTCCGCGTGGAAAGAGCGGAATTATAAGACTTATGAGTATGATTTGTTTTTACTCAATAGGCATAATCGCGAAGACCCTATTGAATTATACCCTTCTGAATTATATAGCTGTACGGTTATTGTCAAAGAAGGCAAAGACCCGGAGCTTATCGGTCTTGAAGGTACTCAGCCTGAAGACAGTCCGGCTGACTACACCATTAACGGAATTTATGACTATATCTTTTCAGTAATGGAAGCTTTTGCCGCCCAGGCAAAAGAAACAAACGAAAAATACAGGGCAACCATTACTTATTCTTTGTTTACTAATATCCCGTGTGCAGTTTTAATAGACCGTATGGAGGAGGATGGGTTTTACTATAATTTCCGTGAGATCTGGATACACGGCCTCTGGCTGCCTCCGCCAGGCACAGAGAAAGAGTTTGAGATAAAGCTGGGTAAATTTGACCGCGAAACATTTGAACAGGAATACAACGCCTGGAAAGAGATTGGAATTAAGAACTATCGTTATTTGCAGTATAGGAAAGACACCCGTCTGAACGAGTCCGGCGGCGCTTCCACTGGGGCGGTTATTACTATTCAGGACGGCAAAGAGCCACAGGTAGACAAAGCCGAGGGATGGTCCTCCGCAGTCCCTTCTTGGGAAGATTACACCATAGAGGGAATATTCAATTTCATAGCTTCGGCGGTAGAAGACCCGTCCGCTTCTGGCTTGGAATTCTGGCTGGCGTATTCGCCGGAATACCACATTCCGGTAATCGTAGTGGCTTTTGTACCCGGAGAGGATCTGCCTGTTTTTAAAATAGGTATTAGTCTTGGTTCCTTTGAAATTTTGTCCCAAGTTCCTCAATGAAAAGGGCTTGTGCTTTTTTTATCCTGTTCTCCGCCAGTTTCCTTTACGCCTATGAACATGTATCGGTAAGCGTGGAAACCGGCTGAGGCATCCTGTTCGGCCAGGCCCTTTAGGCTTGGCAGGCAATATTATGGAAGATTACGATTATTTGAGTGAAAACCGGTATGCTGAATTTACGGCTAAATTCAGCGGATAAATACAAACTGTTTTGTAACTATTCAGCCGCAACGGCCGATGAGCGGCGGCCAACCACCCCGGCAATCCTAATCATAGGGCTGGCCCGCAGCTTTGGGAGCGTAGTCTTTTCCGCTGAACGCCACCAGGGTTATCAAGGTGATCCCGTAAGGCAAGGCGTTGAAAAATTCCGAAGGGAGGAATCTGAGTCCCGTGATGTTGACGATGTTCACGGCCAAGGCGGAAGAAGCGCCGAAAAGACAGGACGCGCCCAGTATGCCCCGGGGAAGCCAGCGGCCAAAGGAGACCGCCGCTAGGGCGATGAAGCCTTTGCCGTTGATGGTGGTTACCGTGTACTGGATGTCCTGGGTCAGGACTATGCATCCCCCCGCCAGCCCTGCCAATGCCCCGGAAATGAGTACCGCGATGTACCGGATACTCAGGACGTTGACCCCGGCGGAGGCGGCGGCCTGGGGATGTTCGCCGCAGGCCCGGAGGCGGAAGCCCCAGGGCCGCTTGTAGAGGACGAACCACGCGGCCAGCAGGATGACGAGACTGAGCCAGGCGGTGGGATACACGCCGCCAAAACCAGGGCGCATCCCCATGTGATAGTTCTGGGTGCGGTCCATCCTGAACAGGAGTTGGCAGAAGAACACGGTGATCCCGTTAGCCAGCAGGTTGATGCCCGTACCGGAGATAACCTGGTCGGCCCGAAGGGTAATGGCGGCAAAGGCGTGAATCAGGGAAAAGAGACAGCCTACCAGGGATGCCAGGAGCAGAGCCAGGGGAATGGAAAAACCGATGGAACTTTCCAACAGGACGTGGGTAGTGGCGGCGGTCATGGCGCCGAAGGCCATAAGGCCCTCCAGGGCTATGTTCACGACCCCCGCCTTCTCGCAGATCATCCCCCCGACGGCGGCGATCAATAGGGGGGCTGCGATCATAGCCGTTGACGGGAGCATGTTCCACACAACCCGCAAAAATTCGCTCATCCCTTTTCCCTCTCTTTCCGCGCCTTTTCCTTGCGCTGCCAATCCACGATGATCCGTATCCCCGCGCGGAGGGATATGAACACCACAACCAGCCCTAATATGATAGAGGCGATCTCCTTGGGTATCTGCCGGGACTGCATCAGGGGCTGGGCGGACTTGAGCATACCAAAGAGGAGGCCCGAAAGGGCGGAACCCCAGGCCGTGCTGTTCCCCACGAGGGCCACGGCTATGCCGTCAAATCCGTACCCGTCCTGAACCGCCAAAACCCGCCCTGCGGGAAAGACTCCCAGGGAAACCACCGCCCCGGCCAGGCCGGCAAAGGCCCCGGAAATGGCCATGGACGCGGTGATGGCGGCGTTCACGTTGATGCCACCGCAACGGGCGGCGTCCCTGTTGACGCCCGTTGCCCGCAGGGA
Source organism: Treponema sp. (assembly GCA_031259515.1). Classification (GTDB taxonomy): domain Bacteria; phylum Spirochaetota; class Spirochaetia; order Treponematales; family Breznakiellaceae; genus JAIRLK01. Next base: position 3,504 of record JAIRLK010000005.1, read on the forward strand.
ATAGCCGAACCGGGTCCTTCCCATGATGAACCAATACAAGACCACCGCCGCCAAGGTAAGGTAAAGGCCGTAGTTGAGCCGGGAACCATTGGTGAGGGACGCGAGAAAGGGGCTGGTAAGCCGGGCGGTTTGGGGAAAATCCGGGGTCCTGAAGGTATTGGTCCCGGGAATCATCAGGGTAAAAAACCGGGAAAGGTACTGGGCTATATAGTTCAGCATGATAGTGGCTACCACTTCGGACACGCTGAACCGGGCCTTGAGGAAACCCGCGATGCCGCCCCAGACCGCCCCAGCGATGATGCCGGCCAGCACGGCCAGAATCCAGTGGAACACCGGGATTTGGGGTCCGTAAATGGCCGTAAACTGGGCGGCGGTAAGTCCGGCAACATACTGGCCTTCGGCGCCTATGTTGAAAAGCCCGGTCCGGGCGGCAAAGCCCATAGAAAGACCGCAGAGGATGAGGGGGATGGCGCTGACGAACCATTCCCCCACATAACGCATGTTGTGGATCCCCCGCCGCAGGTCCCACCCCGAGACCACCTGGAATATGGCGGAATACATACCCGCGGGGTTTCTGCCCGCCAGGAGGATGAGGATCGTAGCCACCAGAAAGCCCAGAAGCACCACCGCTATGGAAAGAAGGGCGTTGGACCGGGTAAGAACCTCCAACATACCCTGGACGCGGACCGGGACCGGGGGCCGCTGTTTTTCAGGCATAATTTCTCCCTTCTGGAGAGGCAAGGCCGCCCATCATGGCCCCAATACGGCGTTCGGTCGCTTCTTCAGCCGTGACTATCCCCACGATGGAACCCCGGGAAATCGCCGCGATACGGTCGCAGAGTCCCAGTATTTCGTCCAGTTCAAAGGAAATCAGGAGTATCGCCCGGCCTTTATCCCGTTCCGCCAGGATCCTCGTATGGATATACTCGACAGCCCCCACGTCCAGCCCCCGGGTAGGCTGGGACACGATGAGCAGTTCCGGATCAAGGCTCAGTTCCCGGGCAATGATGGCCTTTTGCTGGTTCCCCCCGGAAAGATCACCCGTACGGGTCAGAGGCCCGTTTTCGGCCCGGATATCAAACTGATCGATGAGGTTTTGGGCAAACGGCGGCTGGCGGTACCCTTTGAGCATCAGGCTCTCATAGAGGTAAAAGTCCAGGGCCAGTCCGTACTTTTGCCGGTCGTCGGGGACATAGGCAATCCCCAGCTTAATGCGCTCGGCAATACTCCTGCGGGTAATGTCCCGGCCCTTGAACAGGATGCGCCCGGACTTGACCGGGAGGAGCCCATAAATGGCGGCGGCCAGTTCCGACTGCCCGTTACCGTCCACCCCGGCTACGCCGACCACCTCCCCGGCGCGTACCTCCAGGGAAAAACCCTTTACCGCATACGGCCCCCGGGAATCGGCGACGTGGAGGTCCTCAATACGCAGAACCGTCCCGCCGGGATGGGCGGGCTTCCGATCAAGTTTGAAGTTGACCGCCCGGCCCACCATCTTTTCCGCAAGCTCCATCGTGTCCGCGTCCTTCACGGCAACCGTATCTATCGTCCTGCCCCGGCGCAACACCGTACACCGGTCAGCCGCCGCCTTGATTTCCTTCAATTTATGAGTGATGAAGATGATGGTCTTTCCTTCCGCCTTGAGACGGTTAAAAATGATCAACAGCTCGTCGATCTCCTGGGGAGTTAAAACAGCCGTAGGCTCGTCAAAGATGAGGATATCCGCATTCCGGTACAGTATTTTGAGGATTTCAACCCGTTGCTGCATACCCACCGTGATGTCTTCGATCCGGGACCGGGGGTCCACCGCAAGGCCGTAGGCGGCGGAAAGCTCCGCCGTCTTCTGTTCCGCCGCAGCCATGTCCAGATTCCCGAACCGGTTCCGGCGCTCAAGCCCCAGGACGATGTTTTCCGCCACGGTAAAATTAGGCGTCAGCTTGAAATGCTGGTGTACCATCCCTATCCTCAGGGCAATGGCGTCGTTGGGGTTTCGAATGACCGCCTCTTTGCCCCGTATCCTGATGACGCCACTGTCGGCTTCATAGATGCCAAAGAGGACGGACATAAGAGTAGACTTGCCCGCCCCGTTTTCCCCCAGAAGGGCGTGGATTTCACCCTCCCGAACCGTCAGGTTCACCCGGTCATTAGCCACCACGCCGGGGAAAACCTTGGTAATATCGATCATCTCAATAGCGGGAGTATCCACAGCGGGGGCATCCATACAGGCTTCCTTTTTCACAACCCGGCGCAGGTTCCTTAGCCCTATGGCCCTAATCGTCCAGAGCCTTTAAGTCCTGGGGGAAGCCCGGAAGTTTTTTGGCTTCCGCGTTCGTGGCGGCTATCCTGATCCCGCCGGAAATGATTTGAGCCTTTACCCTTTCAAGCTCACCCACAATGTCTTTGGTCAGGGCGGGATTGGCGGCGGAATACCCCACCCCATCGGCCTTAAGATCAAAGGTGATGACCTCGCCCTTAAAGGTATTGTTCTTCACCGCGTTGAGGCAGTAGAGCAGACTGGTTTCCACCTGCTTGATCATGGAAGTGAGGACCGCCGATTCGCTTTCGTTGTACAGCCCTTCCTCATACTGATCCGAATCAACCCCTATGGCCCATACGTTTTTTCCCGCCTCACGGTACTGCTTGGCCTGAGCAATGACGCCGTTCCCGCTGGCCCCGGCGGCGGAATAAATGGCGTATACCCCGGAATCATACCAGTTCATAGCCTGGGTTTTGGCAAGATCAGCCCTTCCCCAGTCATTCACGTAGTAGTCAACAATCCGGGCGCTGGGGAACACCGACAGAATCCCCTGAACATAGCCGACCTCGAATTTGGTGATCGTCCCGTCGGGAACGCCGCCTATAAAGCCGAACTGAGGATCGGCAATACCGTCGGCCTTAGCTTTGAGGGCGGCCGCCATCCCTACAAGGTAGGACCCCTCATGCTCGGCGTATACCGCCTGCATGACGTTGGGCAGGTTCACCCACGCCACGTCAACGATCAGGTACTTTTGATTCGGATTATCGCCGGCTACTTCCGTAAGGGCGTCGGCAAAGGTAAAGCCCGTGGTTACAATTACATCGTAGCCCTCATCCGTAGCCTGCCTAAGATTGGGGACATACATATCCTGCGTCTGGGCGGCAACCACATCGTAGAGGATTCCTCGCTGCCGGGGGTTCTGCCAGGTATCGCCGTAAAACTCCAGGATACCCCGCCATGCCGCGGCGTTGAAGGACTTATCATCTATGCCGGTCGCGTCGGTCAAAAGCCGCACCGTTACCCCGCCGGACGCCTTGGGCGCCGATGCCGAGGGCGCCGGGGCCTGCTTCGTACAAGCCGCCAGAATCAGCGACGCAAGGGCGGCGCCGGTTAAGGCCGCACATTTAAAATTCTTTTTCATGGTAAAACTCCTTTATATCGTTAACTTTAATCGTTAATAGGAATATTAGCCGCTTTCCCGCCGCTATTCTACCTGCTAGGGTAAAAAATCACCTGACCGGCGATTTTTCAGGATTTTATGCGCGAAGCGCAACAAACTGCTAGACCAAGGCGGACACATATTTCCTGCGGGATTCTACCAGGGACTGAAGCTCCGCGAGCATGGCTTTATCCACTTCCTCGGCAATGGGGAAAACATACCGGACCGTTTCCTCGGTATACCGGGCTATGAATTTGGGATCAATGACAAAACCTAAGGAGATCATGTTGGAAATACGATCCGCCACTTTAAGGACCTTGGCGTACCGGGAGCCGGTTTCTCTTACACGGGTAAGAAATTCACCTTTGGTTTCTTCAGGATACCGGGTTACCTCCAGAACCAAGTCGTAGACGGCGGCGCTTTCGTAGTCTATAGCCAGAAGCAGGTTATGGTTAAAATCAGGAATATCCTCAACCAGATCATGGACGATGGCCGCTTTCAGGATAACCGAATCAATGTAGCTGTAATCTATCAGCGTCGCCATGGTATCCAACTGATGCCGAAACATGTTGCCGCCCCCCTCCCGGACTTTACCGATCAGGGCGGTAGCCAGCTGTATATATGGCGCAAGATGGGTTCCTTTGAGGCGGAACATCTCTTCGATAGTCATTCCGGCAATCTCCTATACCAAATCTCGAATATAGGATTCCAGCTTTGCAGTCCGTTTCAGCGCTTCCCCCAGCTTTACCCGTTCCTGCTCAACCAGTTCAGACGGGGCGTTCTTAAGGAAGTTTTCATTGGACAGCTTGGCCCGCAATCCTGTAACAAATTTACTATCTTTGGCCAGCTCTTTGGCAAATTTTTGCTTCAAAAACGCTCGATCCACCGCCTCGGCAATGAACACGAAGACCTCAAAATCCGATCCTACAAGACCTATGGAACCCTGCTTCCGCGCCGCGCCGCCCTCCCCTTCCGGAATGGGCTGTACGGCGGATTCCGGGGAACGCTCCTCTATCTCAAGGCCAATCACTCCCGCAAGGAGCTTTACAAGGCCCGCGTGTTCCATCAGGAAGGCCGCCCGGTCTCCGCCGCCGATACGGACCAAAATCCGCACCTTCTTATCCGGCGGCACGGTACACTCGCTCCGTAAGGTCCGTACCAGGGTGATCAACTCCTGAATAAGGGCAAAGTCCGCCTCGGCCCGGGGGTCGGAGCGACCCTCATCGTACTCAGGGTAGGGGGCGTTGATGAGAAGCCCCCCGCCCGCCTCTTCCGCAGCCCTTCCTTTATAAGGAAGCTTTCCGTAAATCTCCTCAGTTACAAAGGGAATAAGGGGATGAAGAAGCCGCAGCGATTCGGCAAGGACTTCAAGGAGTACCGTGGCGGCCCGATCTTTTTCGGCCTCATCCCCTTCCTTCAGAGAAAGCTTCGTGGCCTCTACGTACCAGTCACAGAAGTCGTTCCAGAAGTATTCGTAGGCGGTTTGGGCGGCATCATTGTAGCGGTAAGACAAGAACGCTTCGGTAATGGTCTGAGCGGCGGCCCCAAGCCGGGAGCGTATCCATTTGTCTACCGGCAGCAGGGAAGGGTCTTTCACCACATTCCGGCCTTCCAGGTTCATCAGGATGTAACGGGCGGCGTTCCAGACCTTGTTGGCGAATTTGGACCCCAGCTTGAAGGACTCTTCATCCACTAAAATGTCCTGCCCCTGGGCGCACATGAAAGCCAGGGTGAATTTAAAGGCGTCGGCGCCATATTCATCTATCATTTGAAGGGGATCAAGACCGTTGCCCAGGCTCTTGCTCATCTTCCTTCCCAGCTTGTCCCTGATAAGGCCATGTATGTAGATGTCCCGGAATGGGGCCCTGCCGGTAAACTCCAATCCCGCCATGATCATCCGGGAGACCCAGAAGAAGATGATGTCGTAGGCCGTCACCAGAGCCGTAGTGGGATAGAAACGATCAAAATCAGAAGGCCCGCTCCCGGAAGCGCCGCGAGACGGATCCTCCGGCCAGCCCAGGGTACTGAAAGGCCAGAGCCAGCTTGAAAACCAGGTATCCAGCACATCCGGATCCTGTTCGATTTCGACGGAGCCGCAGTGAGGGCAGACAGCAAGGTCCGTCCGGGAAACCGAGGTCTCACCGCACTTCTTACAGCGCCAGGCGGGAATACGATGGCCCCACCAAAGCTGGCGGCTCACACACCAGTCCCGGATGTTTTCAAGCCAGCGCTGATAAGTGTTCTCCCACCTCCGGGGATAGAAGATGATGTCCCCGTTACGCCAAGCCGCCAGGGCCTTATCCGCCAGAGGCTTCATCCTGACGAACCACTGTTCAGAAAGGAAGGGCTCTATCACCGTATTGCACCGGTAACAGCGGCCCACCGCGTGGGAGATTTCTTCTTCTTTAACGAAAAAGCCTCCGGCCTTGAGGTCGGATAGAACCGCTTCCCGGGCCTCCGCCACAAGAAGACCCCGGTACTTTTCCGGCGCCGCGTCATTGAGCCGCCCGTCGGGACGGAGTATGTTGATCGCCGGGAGATCGTGGCGCTTGGACACTTCCCAGTCGTTGGGATCATGGGCGGGAGTTATCTTTACCGCCCCGGTGCCAAATTCCCTGTCCACATAGGCGTCGGCTATCACGGGGATGTTCCTGCCCGTCAGGGGAAGAACCAGTTCCCGGCCCACAAGGTCCGCGTACCGGGGGTCCTCGGGATGGACTGCCACCGCCATGTCCCCCAGGAGGGTTTCAGGCCGGGTAGTGGCTATCTCCACAAAGCCGGCCCCGTCAACACGGGGATACCGGATATGATACATCTTCCCGGCCTGTTTCTCGTGGTCCACCTCGTCGTCCGAAAGGGCGGTACCGCAGGAGCAACACCAGTTGACCAGGTAATGCCCTTTGTACAGTAGGTCCCGCTCATACAGGGTGACGAACACCTCCCGTACTGCCCGGGAAAGCCCCTTGTCCAGGGTAAACCGCTCCCGGGACCAGTCCACGCTGGCCCCAATCCGGGCTAACTGTTTGGAAATAATGGCGTGGTGTTCGTCTTTGACCTTCCAGGTCTCCTCCACAAACCTTTCCCGCCCCAGTTCGCGGCGGCTTGTACCTTTCGCGTTGAGCCGCTTCTCCACCACATTCTGAGTGGCTATCCCCGCGTGATCCGTACCCGGAACCCAAAGGACAGGCTCCCCCCGCATACGGTGGAAGCGGATAACGATGTCCTGGAGGGTAATGTTGAGTCCATGCCCCAGGTGCAGGACCCCGGTAACATTCGGGGGGGGGATAACGATTACATAGGGATTGCCCTTCCCTGCAGTGGGCGTAAAGGCCCCGCTTCCCTTCCATAGATTATAAATTCTATCTTCAAAACTTTTAGGAGTATAGGTCTTTTCCAGTTCAACTGCTTTCATCTTCAACCGCCTTTATCGGGAGCTCTTTGTCATTATCCCAATCATCGTTACCATAGGATTATAGTAGCGTATTAAGGGAAACTGTGCAACGCTCATCATTTCATAGCGCGGGAATGTTCAGACCGAAGGCCTGTGCACAGCGCAATGACCCAGCCGTTGCGGAGGCCGGGCCGCTTACCGGCGGCCTCAGACTTGCGGAGCAAGTCTGCGTGTAAATCGGCCTGTTATGCGTAATTTGCCCTGAATTTTTGAAAGTATTTTAAAATATATATGTCAATAACGAGCGATTCGTTCACCCCTTACTGGCGTTAATTAACGGGCGATTCATTCACCCCCTGCCGGTAAGTTCCGGGACTTTGACGCTGGTGAAAAAGGAGTCGTGAATAAGGCGTTTGGTAACTTCAGGCAGATGTGATTTTTTGTCTTTATTTAGAAACTCCAGAAATTTCACCC
>JAIRLK010000032.1 GCA_031259515.1 Treponema sp.
CGCAAGTCCTTTCTTCTCGGACTCGAAGATCGTATACCCCATGCCGTGCCTGCACCGGTAGCGGTCAAGGGGCTTTTTAAGCGGGAGAAACGCGGGGCTCCACACCTCGCCCTGTCCTACGCGGCCGTCCTGAATGTAGTAACCGCGCCCGCCTGAATCCTCAGGCACATTGTTATACCGGAAGCGGGTGATGCGGCGCAGCTTGGCGTCGCGGTAAAAACTATAGCCGCCGCCGGTATGGGAGATGAGGCTGAAAAATGCTCGTTCCCCAGATAATTATCCAGGGGAGCGGCGTGGCAGGGGTTTCGATCACGTACTCCCGGTCTTCGTCATTAAAATGGCCGTATTTCATAGTGTCCTCCTTAACGTTTTTCGTAACATAAGCGCCCATAGTATAGCTGAGGCTGTTCCAAACCCTCAAGGTATAGGGATTTAAGTGAATTAATTCTGTTCCGAGGTGAATTACTGCTGTTCGGAAGGAGCGGGGGGCCGGACTTGTTTCGCATGTCCGCGGCTTTCCCCTCCGTATTCAGAATAAAAAACCTGGTTTTCCCCTTTTTTCCCGGCTTCAATCCACAAAAATCATAAAAAAAAGTGAATTCCTTTCCTAAATTCCCCCGCCGCCTTGATTGTTTTTGTCTGAAACCGGTAAACTGATTACGCTAGAGGAAAAACATGAAAGAAAAAACATCCGCCAGACCGGCGCGGCAGGCGAAACTCGTTCTGGAAGACGGCTCGGAGTTTTCCGGCTGGTCTTTTGGAAAGGCAAAGTCCCAGGCGGGGGAAGTGGTCTTTACTACCGGGATGACCGGCTACCCCCAGTCCCTGACGGACCCCAGCTTCCGGGGGCAGATACTGGTGTCCGCCTATCCCCTGGTGGGGAATTACGGGGTCCCGGTACAGCCCAAGACCGCCGAGCCTTTTTTCGATGAACAGGGCATCCCCCTTCACTTTGAATCCGGGCGCGTCCAGGTTTCTGGCTTTGTCGTGTCCGAAGCCTGCGAGGAGCCAAGCCACTTTGCATCGGGCGCTTCCCTTTCCGTGTGGCTGGAGAAAAACAACATCCCCGGCGTGTACGGCGTAGACACCCGTTCCCTTACGATACGCCTTCGGGAACAGGGGGTCATGGGGGGGAAGATCCTCGTGGAGGGTGTCCGTGACGTAACCATAGATTCCGGGCGCGTCGCCAACCCGGTGGAAGATGTGTCCCCAAAGGATGTACGGGTTTTCCGCCCCGCCGGGGACCGGCTGCTCAAAATCGTCCTGGTAGACTGCGGCGCCAAGGCGAACATCTACCGCATCCTCCTCTCCCGGAAGGCGGAAGTGATCCGCGTCCCCTGGAACCACGATTTGAGCGGCCTTGAATACGACGGCCTCTTCCTGTCCAACGGCCCCGGAGATCCCAAGGACTGCGGCAAGACCATCGCGGCGGTACGCCGGGCCTTTTCAGTTGGAAAACCCATCTTCGGCATCTGCCTGGGGAACCAAATCATGGCCCTGGCCGCCGGGGGGGACACCTACAAGCTCCCCTACGGACACCGGGGCCAGAACCAGCCCTGCGTCGAGGCGGGAACCAAACGGTGTTATATTACCAGCCAGAACCACGGATACGCCGTGCGGAACGAGACCCTTCCCAAGGACTGGGAACCCTGGTTCATCAACGCCAACGACGGTACTATTGAAGGAATCCGCTCGGTCCGTTTCCCCTTCTCGGCGGTCCAGTTCCATCCCGAAGGTTGCCCCGGTCCCCGGGACACGGAGTTTCTCATCGACCGGTTTCTCGGCCAGGTTAGGGAGGCGAAAAAATGACCGAATCGCGGCAAAAATTACCCCAAAAGGCGTTGCTCCTGGGGTCCGGGGGGCTGAAAATCGGACAGGCCGGAGAGTTTGACTACTCCGGGTCCCAGGCGCTCAAGGCCCTCAAAGAAGAGGGGATAGAGACGGTCCTCATCAACCCCAACATCGCTACCATTCAGACCAGCGAAGGCATGGCGGATCGCACGTACTTTCTACCGGTAACGCCGGAATATGTCAGGCAGGTGATAGAGAAGGAAAAGCCCGATAGTCTCCTCCTCTCTTTTGGGGGACAAACCGCCCTGAACTGCGGAGTCGCTCTGGAACGGGAGGGAATCCTCTACAAATACGGGGTCCGGGTCCTGGGAACGGCGGTAAAGGCCATAGAGAACACCGAGGACCGGCGGCTCTTTGTGGAGCGCCTTGCGGAAATCGGGGTGAAATGCCCCCGGAGTACCGCCGTTACCAGTGCGGACGCGGCGGCGGCGGCGGCGGCGGAAATCGGCTACCCCGTGATGGTCCGCGTCGCCTACGCTCTGGGGGGCGCCGGTTCGGGAATATGCCGGAACGAGGCGGAGATACGCCGCCGTTGCGACCGGGCGTTTGCCCGAACCAGCGAAGTCGGCTCCGCTCCCCAGGCGTTAATTGAGGAATGGCTTGGGGGCTGGAAGGAGATTGAATACGAGGTAGTTCGGGATGTCTACGACAACTGCGTTACCGTCTGTAATATGGAGAATTTCGATCCTCTGGGCATACACACCGGGGAAAGCATCGTCGTGGCCCCTTCCCAGACCCTGACGGATTCTGAGTACCACAAGCTCAGGCGCATCGCCATTGAAGTGATCCGCCATCTGGGCATCGTGGGGGAATGTAACGTCCAGTACGCCCTGGACCCGGCCTCTGAAGATTACCGCGTCATTGAGGTGAACGCCCGGCTTTCCCGGAGTTCCGCCCTGGCCTCCAAAGCCACCGGCTACCCCCTGGCGTTTGCGGCGGCCAAACTTGCCCTGGGTTACGCGTTAACGGACATCGAAAACCGTATCACCCGGGCGACCAAATCCTGCTTCGAGCCCGCCCTGGACTATTGCGTGGTCAAGGTTCCCCGCTGGGACCTGGCGAAGTTCAAGCATGTGGACATACGCATCGGGTCCGAGATGAAGTCCGTGGGGGAAGTGATGTCCATAGGCCGTACTTTCGAGGAAGCCCTCCAGAAGGCCCTGCGCATGACCGGCATAGGCGCGCCGGGCCTTGCGGCGGATGACGAATTCTGCGGTTCCGCCGTCAGGAACCTCCGGGATGCCCTGGTAAAGCCCACGGATCGCCGGGTCTTCGTCATCTACCGGGCCCTGGCCGAGGGCTGGCCGGTGGAACGGATATGGCGGCTCACCAGGATAGATCGCTGGTTCCTCCACAAGATCGCCAAGGTCCTGGAGGCCGAACGGGCCGTCAGGCAGGCGGGATCCCGTGAAGGGCCGGAAAGGCCCCCCTCCCCGCTCGTCATTGACCGGGAGCTTCTGGCCCGGGCAAAGCGTATGGGTTTTTCCGATGAGCGGATCGGGGAATTCTTAGGTCTAGGGGAAATGGAGGTCCGGAAGCTTCGGGAAGACTACCGTATAAAGCCGGCGGTAAAACAGATAGATACCCTGGCGGCGGAATACCCGGCCAGGACAAACTACCTCTACATGACCTACGCCGGGAGCGGAGGCGCGTCCGGGGGTATCCGGGACGACACGGCGCCGGCGGGCCGGGGGGTGATGGTCCTGGGTTCAGGGGCGTACCGGATAGGGAGCAGCGTGGAATTCGACTGGTGCTGCGTCAACGCGGCGGAAACCGCCCGGAACCTGGGGCGGTACTCCATCATGGTGAACTGCAACCCGGAGACCGTATCCACAGACTACGATATGTGCGACCGCCTTTACTTTGAGGAACTCACCCTGGAACGGGTGCTGGACATCTACGAGCGGGAACGGCCGGACGGGCTCATCCTGTCTATGGGCGGCCAGATTCCCAACAACCTGGCCACCAAGCTCTACACCGCCGGGACCCTCATCTACGGCACGACTCCTCAATCCATAGACATGGCGGAAGACCGGAACAAGTTCTCCGCCCTTCTGGATCGGCTGGGCATAGAGCAGCCTGAGTGGAGGGAACTGACGGATCTGAGCGCGGCCAAAGCCTTTGCTGCGGAAGCGGGCTATCCGGTACTCATCAGGCCCAGCTATGTGCTTTCCGGGGCGGCCATGAACGTGGCCTGGGACGACGAAAGCCTGGAGAAGTTCCTGGGCCTGGCTGCGGACGTATCCCCGGAACACCCGGTGGTGATCTCCAAGTTCATAGAAAATTCCAAGGAAATCGAGATTGACGCCGTGGCCAAGCGGGGGGAGATTCTCTTTCACGCCATCACCGAACACATCGAAAACGCCGGAGTCCATTCCGGGGACGCTACCGTGGTCCTCCCGGCCCAGCGGCTCTACATCGAAACCATCAGGAAGATTCGCAAGATCAGCGCGGAAATCGCCCGGGCCCTGGACATCACCGGTCCCTTCAACATCCAGTTTCTGGCCCAGCGTAACCGGGTCCGGGTCATTGAGTGCAACCTCCGGGCCAGCCGGAGCTTCCCCTTCTGTTCCAAGGTAAGCCGGATAAATATGATAGAAATGGCGGTCCGGGCCATGCTGGACGAGCCGGTGCAAAAGGCTGCCGTTTCCGCCCTGGACCTGGAATGGGTGGGGGTCAAGGCGGCGCAGTTCAGTTTTTCCCGGCTGCACGGGGCGGACCCGGTGAGCGGGGTGGAAATGGCTTCCACCGGGGAAGTGGGTTGCATAGGCACGGACCTCAACGACGCCTTTCTCAAGGCCCTCCTTTCGGTGGGCTACCGCATCCCCCGGAAGCGCATACTCCTTTCCACCGGTACTATAGAAGAAAAGCTGGACTTCCTGGACTCCGCCCGGAAGCTGGTGGATATGGAGTATGAACTCTTCGCCTCCCGGGGGACGGCGAAATTCCTCAACGGCAACGGGGTTCCCGTAACAGCCCTCAACTGGCCGCTGGAATCCAAGGAGCCCAACATAGCGACGTATATCAAGGCCCGGCAGATCGACATGATCATCAACATCCCCAAGAATAACCGGGAGACGGAGCTTAAAAACGATTACATCATCCGCCGTATGGCGGTGGACTTTGACATTCCCCTCTTTACCAACATCAAGGTGGCCAGGGAATTCATCGACGCCCTGGCGTATAAACGGGGCAAGAGCGGCGGCCTGGAGATTAAAGCCTGGGAAGATTACCGGTAATACAAGGAGTTTATGGCCCTGATGGCATCCTGTTATATCCATGCCGACCTTGATGCGTTTTACGCCTCTGTTGAACAGCTTGACCATCCCGAATATCAGGGGAAGCCGGTCATTGTCGGCGGTCTTCCCGGCGACCGGCGCAGCGTGGTGTCTACCGCGTCCTACGAGGCCCGGCAGTACGGCGTCCATTCCGCCATGCCCATAGTCCGCGCGTATACGTTGTGTCCCAAGGGCATATACCTCCGGGGCCGCATGGGGCGGTACCGGGAAAAATCTGCGGAGATTATGGCTATTTTTTCAAGTTTTTCTCCGGATGTCAAACAGATTTCGATTGACGAAGCCTTCCTGGATATTACCGGAACTGAAAGGCTTTTCGGCTCTCCCGCAGAGGTGGCAAAAAAACTCAAAGAAACGGTCTATGCCAGGACCGGCCTTACCGTTTCACTGGGAATCGCTTCCAATAAATATATCGCCAAAATCGCCTCCGGCATGTCCAAGCCGAAGGGAACCTCTATCGTTCCACCGGGGGACGAAGAACCGTTTATGCGCGCGCTGCCGGTATCGAAAATATGGGGGGCGGGGAAAAAAGCCCAGGAACAATTTAAAAAATACGGCTTTAAAACCAATGATGATATTTATCGGCAATCCCTTGAATCCCTCACCTCGATCTTCGGAAAAGCCTTCGGCCTTTTTTTATATCGCGCCGTCCGGGGCGAGGGCGCGGCATCCTTTGACGATGAACGGGGATCCCATTCCATGAGCGCCGAACGGACCTTCTCCCATGACTTATATGATGAGTTCAGTATAGAAACCGAACTGTTTGATATATGTCAGACCATCATGTTCCGGCTCCTTGACTGCCAATGGCAGAGCAGAACGGTTTTTATTAAAATCAGGTATAATGATTTTTCCACCGTCAGCGCCCGGGAATCCCTTCCCCGGCCTGTCAGCACCATCAATGAATTGTTTGAACAACTTTCGGATCTGTTTCGCCGGAAATACCAGCGCGGCAGGGGAATCCGCCTAATCGGCGCGGGTCTTGCGAATTTGGAAACCGAAAAGGCCGCCCGGCAGGGGGAACTCTTTGATTCGG
>JAIRLK010000105.1 GCA_031259515.1 Treponema sp.
ATATTCGAGGCGGCCTTGGTGTACGAGCCGGAAGCGGGAACCACGGTCAGGGATATCGAAGAACGGTACCGGAATATTGAACGGCAGATGATAAGCGGGGACGGGAGCGGCGGCGCGATGGACGGCATCGCCCGGTCGCTGCCGGGGGCGGCGAAGGCCCTGGAGGAAGCCCGGGAAGGGGCGGTCAAGGCCCAGCAGGCGGCCAATTACAGCCAGCTGAGGGAAATAGACGCCGCCTACCGCGACCTGGGAAACAAATACGAGGCGGCGGTGAAGGAGGGCGACGCGTCGGGGATTCAGCGGCTGTATACGGGGATGACGGCGCTGTATAATCGGGGAAGCGCCCTCAAGCGGGAGGCGCTGGGAGGCCGGTCGGCGGAGTATAACAGCGAAAACCGGGCGGATATCCAGATGATGTTTACGACTCCGCCCCTCTCTCCTCAAAGCAGGGCCAAGAAAACTCCCGCGGAAAAGAAGCTAACCTCCGAACAGCTTATTGACAACCTGGTCCAGCAATTTATAAACGGGTTCAATCCCGCGGAGTTCTCGACGGATTCCACGGGGCAGCTGACCGGCTTCTACGTGACAGACCCCGCTACCGGAGAAAGCACCTATTACACCGGGCTTTCGCTTAACGCGATCTATCAGGAACTCAATAAATACGCCGAAGAATCCGGCGACGAGCATGCGCCGGGGCAGCTTTCCTACGAATTTAGAAAAAAACTGCTGACGCGGATGGCCGATCAAGCGGAAACCTCCGAAGCAAAACGCACGTTTAGCCAGCTTATCAGTTTTACCGAATCTCAATGGGAAAAAATCAAAAAGAAAACCGGTATGGAGAAAGCCGCGATAGAGGAAACAATGATGTCCCAGGTACTGGACGCCTTCGCGCGGTATTCCAATTCTCAAGACCCGTCCCCGCAAAAGAACGCGGTTCTCGAACAAGCCCTCAAGGGTATTCGGGATCAGTATATCGGGAAAGCCTTATACTTCCTGTACGATGACAATAAAACCAGCGAAACCACCAATACCCGCGGCTTCCTGGGCAGTCTGAATAAAGTGGGGAAGGCGCTGGACGCCTATCATAAGAACCCGGCTATTAATCTCCCCGGAGCAAGCGGAGGCAGAAACATCCCGCCGCACCTTGACGATAATTTCAGGTCCTTTACCAACCAGGCGGAAGCGTTGGCCCGGGAAGAATTAGGCGCCACGAAGACCGCGGTGGAAGGCGGGGACGTGATCGTCACAGACAAAAACGGAGGCCGGTACCGGATCGGGGGGAGCTCGGGCGGGGATATTTACCTGTATAAGCCTGATGGAAGCGGCGGATGGATACCGATAGCCAAACGTCAATACCCCGGAGAGGATAAACATACCTGGATTAAGACCGACATGAACGGCGAAATGAAGCGCGCCCCCCGTTCTTCTACCCTTAGAGGGAGACGCGAGGCGGCTTATGAACTTTTTGAGGGGTTATAATGGCAGATATATACGAGCCTGGTGAAAATGAACTTGAAGAGCAGGTAAGAAAGGCGCGCCCCGCAGTCCGTTTTGATCCGGCGCAAGCCCAGCAGGATTACATCCAGCGCCAGGCGGAACGGCAGGCGAACCTTGACCGGTACAAAATAGAGCTTTCCAACGAGGAATACGACCGGCTTAACACCCTCTATCCCGTGCTGTTCCCGGATGAACAAAGCGAGGAAGAACACCAGCATAATCAATACCGCCTGGGAACGGCCATGAAATTAAGCCGGATGTACAACATCCCGATTGACGGCGCATATACAAACCTTGACGCGATTCTGGAAGCGACTTTTACCAAGGAACTCCCGCCCCCCACCGCCTGGCGGGCCGTATCGGACGCCTTTGCTATCGCCCAGAATAACGAACGGCTCAACGGGATGGGCATGGAACTGCGGAGCCTGCCGAAGGGGTCGGAAGAACGGAACACGCTTTGGAAAGAAATACGGAAGCTCCGGGAAGAGAACCTCTCCCTCAAAGACCCGCTGCAGCGCCATTTTATCTTTGAAGGCGCCAAGACCCTCGCCGAATCGTCTATCTTTTCGTTAAAGGGTTCTATCATAGGAGGGCTTGGCAGCGTCATTCATCCGGTGGCGGGCATCATCGCCGGAGCGGCGACCGCCGCATTAAGCACGGTCGGCCTTGAATTCCTGGACCTTCTCGAAGGCGGGGTTGATGAGGATGTCGCCTGGCGGACCGCGATGGTGTCTTCAGGGCTGCAGGGGGTGTTTGAGGGATTATCACCGGACATTCCGTTTTTCAGGAACAGCGGCGTGGGGCAGCAGCTATTTAAAATGCTGCATAACAGCGGTAAATTCGGCGCCTTTGCCAAGGCCGTCGGCGCAGCGATTATTAATACAGCCGCGGAAGGGCCTACCGAATTCATCCAGGAAGGGGTGAGCCAGATAGGCGAGGATCGGGCCAAGACGGCCACCGAGGAGAAGGTCCGGGAGATTATCGCCCGGGGGAAGACGCCGGCGGAAGACGAGGCCCTGGATAAGGCCGCTTCAGACCTGGCAACGGCCGCCTACGACGCCTACCTGAAAATTGCCGAAACAAACCCGGAGGCGCTCCTTCCCCGGGACACCCCGGAGGAGAAAAGCGCCGCCCGCTGGGAATCGCTGAAAGGAGCGATAGTAAGCACCTTCATTACCGGCGTCCCGATAGTGATACGGGACACCGCCGTGAACATCGGCGAACTCCGCCAGATAAACACCGTGATGAAGACGACGCCGGATATAGAGACCGCGAATAGGATCCTGGAGAAGGCCGGGAACAAGACCTATGAGAACTTTACGGCGGAGACCCGGCAGGAGTTACACACCATCGCGGTACAGGAGCGGCAGCAGTCGGAGGCGGAGGCCGCCGAGGAGTACCGCCGGACCCGGCTCTACAGCGGGGAGGACCGAAGCGAGGGGCCCGCATACCGGGACCAGGACGGCCGGCTTTACACCGAGAATATCCGGCATACTGAAAGCAACGGCGTTACCACCGGAACGTACCAGGGCGGGAATCCTAACAAATCCGAGGAGAATACCTACTGGAAGATCACCTACGAGATGGAGGGGGACCGGGCGGTGATTGACCAGGTGCGGATTGCGGGGAATTACGAGAACCTGAAACCCGAAATATTTCAGGGCTTTGCGAATGACCTGAACCAGGACGTAACCTGGGAGGGAACCACCTACACTCCCCAGGAAGGGGCGGTCCGGGCGGTTCATATCGGATGGGATAATAACCTTCGCCCGCAAAAAACGCCGAAGAAAGCCGCGGCGGCCGCCGGTCCCGCGGCCGAAGGATTAGCGCCCCTGAGCGGAGCGGAGCGGCAGTTCTTTGACCGCCTGAAAAAGGCGATGCCCAAACAAACGGACCTTGAGGCCCGGGCGGTGCTGGAACAGTTCAGGATGGGGGCGGACCTCCAGGGGCTGCCTTTCGAGGAATATCTCAATACCAACTTCCAGGAAGGGGTGTTTTCCGAAACGGACGCCAACACCCTGGCAGCGGGACCGGAGGCGGGAGGCCGGAAGAAGGGGGCCGCCCAATTTGACCCGGAAACCGGGAAGGCCCTTATTTCGGGTTCTACCTGGGCGGACTTCTCTACGGCGTCCCACGAGTTCGCCCATGCGCTGCGCCGGCAGCTTACCGGCGAGTACCTGGCCGAGGCGGAACGGGTATTCGGGGTAGAGAACGGCGCGTGGACTAAAGAGAATGAAGAGGCCTTTTCCCAGGCCTACGAGAAATACCTGGAGACCGGGAAGGCGCCGACCGCAACCCTGGAGGAACTCTTTAGGAAGTTCAAGGAGTTCATGGGGCGCATCTACCGGCTGGTCAGGAACGAGGGGATTTTGACGGCGGACCGGCAGGCCTTCTTTGACCGGCTCTTCCGGGACGCGGAGGCGAACCGGGAGGGCCGGGA
>JAIRLK010000171.1 GCA_031259515.1 Treponema sp.
TTGAACACAGTCCTATGACCAGCAGGTCTATTAACTTATGCCGTAGATACCCCCATTGCCTCCTCGGATCCGGTATCTCTCCCAGACTTCCTTTCATCCGCCTTACCGCTTCTTCTGATAGTTCCATCCTTCCCCTCCCATTGGGTTTCTTTGCCTCCTGTTCTATCACGAAAAAGTAAGTGCTGTTGCCCTGCCGCCTTACGGGGCGTATAAACGTACAAGAATGAGGAAAAGAGGAGGCTGTTCCAATAACCTCCGGGGGGCTTGGGCCCTTTAGCGGGGGCGTTGCGGGGCAGAACCCCGCAGAGGGGGTAGCCCGCAACGTAGTCCGTCCCCTGCCCCCCTGAACTTATAGATTGCATAATTTTATAACTATCTTTTTCTTTTTCTGAATACAGAATAGAATACCTTTTATCATAAATAAAAGTAACCAAAGAAGGGGGCGTTTCTCCATGAGGATTACTACTCGAGGCCGTTATGCGCTCCGGGCGTCTCTCGCAATGGCTGTGATGGGAAAGGATGGGTATCCGGTTTCGATTAGCAGTCTAGCGGAGCGGGAAAACATTTCATCGGTTTTTTTAGAGCAAATCTTTTTCAAACTCCGTAAAGCGGGGATCGTCTCTTCCATCCGCGGTCCCGGAGGAGGGTTCTATTTTGCCCAGCCCCTGGAACAGTTGACACTTAAGGATATTCTGGATGCCGCAGGGGAAGAACTCAATTTTACCCCCTGCGATAAACGGAAAGGCGAATGCGACCGGGTCGGCTATTGCCTGAGTCATGCCGTATGGCAAAACACAACCGATCTGATCAACAATTATTTTAAGAGTATAACCTTGGCTTCCATTCTTGAAGGAGGTATCTCTCTTGAAAAAGATAGCTTTGCAAGAGATAATCTTGAATAGAGAGGTTTTCCCAAAACTGAAGTTTTGGGACAGACTCTAGAGATACTAGAGTGTATGAGCTTGAGGAGGAGCCTATTGATGAAACAGGTACGTGATCGGGAGGCATATCAAAAGGTTACCGGCGCGCTTCGTGGACGGCGAAACGGGGCAACTATAGCGGATATTGTCGCTAAAACCGCCCTTCCCCTCCGAACCGTTCAGGAACTGGTTCCTGTTGCCGCAGACGAGTATTCCGCCCGCCTGGAAGTAACCGAATCGGGAGAAATCCTTTACTCTTTCCCCCACGGTTTTGTAAGCAAATACCGGGGATTCCGCGCCGGGTTACGGCGGGCTGCGGAAAAAATAAAGAACGGGATCAAAATCGCCGCTTCCTGGGCCTTTAAGGTGTGGATCATGCTGATGTTGGTGGGCTATTTCGTCTTTTTTATGCTCATCGCCCTGGCGGCCCTGGTACTATCCATGGCGGCAAGTTCCAACTCGGATAACCGGTCTTCCCGCCGGGGAGACGGCATAGGCGGGCTTTACCTGGCATCCAGAATCTTCAATATGATAATTCATATTTGGTTCTATTCAGAGCTTCTCAAAACCGCCGATCCCTACTATCAGGGGCGGGGAGCCGTTTCCCAGGCCCGCGCCAAAAGCCGCCCCCTGCACAAGGCGATTTTTTCTTTTGTCTTCGGCGATGGGGACCCCAACGCGGACTGGCCGGTCCGGGAAAAACAGGCGGTCATCGCCTATATCCAGGCCAACCGTGGGGTCATCTCCCTGCCCGAACTGATGGCCCTGACAGGGCTTCCTCCATCTGTGGCGGAAGAACGGATCGTCTCCTATTGCGCCGAATTCGGGGGGCTTCCCGAAGCCACCGAAGACGGGACGGTGGTATACCGCTTTGACAGCCTCCTCTTGCGGGCGGATACCCAAAACCGTTCCTTCCCAGGCTTGTCCGGCCCTATCAAGCGGCTTAAATCGTTTTCGGCTAACGAAAAGAAGATGAACGTCTGGTTCAGCCTGATCAATGGGGTAAACCTCATCTTTGGCTCGTACTTTCTCTATAACGCCCTGAACTCAGGCGCCATCCTTTCCCAGGCGGATTTCAACGCCAGTTCCTACCTGTACGGCGTCCTCTATGTACTCCTGTCCCAGGTTGCCGCCAATCCCCTTCCGGTCATCATCTTTTTCACGGGCTTTGTCCCCCTCATCTTCTCCCTGCTTTTCTGGCTCATCCCCGGCCTCCGTTTTCTCCGGAACAAGCAGGATAATGAGGAGATCAAACGGGAAAACTTCAGAAAAAACGGGTACGGCCGTATCTGGGACGCTCCCCTGGCGGTTAAGCCCCAGGAAATAGCGCCCCAGGCCAAAGAATGCCGGCCCCAAAACCTTGCCGCCGCCCAGGACCGGCTCATCAAGGAATTCGGCGCTTACGCCAATCCCGATGTCTCCCTGGACGATACGGGAAAGCCGGTTTACGCCTTTAAGGAACTGAACCGGGAAAAAGCGGCCCTGGAGCGATACCGCGCCGGCATAGCCTCCGGAGCCTCGAAACTGGGGAAGGTCGTGTTCGACAGCGGGAGCGCCTAAGAGCCTGTTACACTTTTGGAGCCTGTAAGGGCCTTTATGAAAAAAGAAATTCCTCCGTTTGCCTGAGCACCGTATTGAAATCAGCGAAGCTGGCGCGGGTCTTGGGGAGGGAACGGAGGAAGTACACGCCGTAGCGCTTGTGGAGAACGCGTCCGTCCAGAACCGCCACCACGCCGTGATCGCTGGACCGGCGCATCAGCCGGCCAAACCCCTGTTTGAACTTCATCACCGATTCGGGAAGGGAAAGCTCCATGAAGGGGTTGCCCCCGCGGCTTTCCAGGGCTTCGCACCGGGCCTCAAATACAGGGTCATTGGGAGCCTTGAAGGGAAGGCGGCAGAGTATCACCAGGCGAAGGGTGTCCCCAGGGGCATCAATGCCTTCCCAGAAGGAATCGGTGGCGAAAAGCACGCTGGTCTCGTCAGAGAGGAAGGTCTGGAGAAGGCGGCTCCGATCGTCATCCCCCTGTTTCAGGCAGCGTATTCCCTGCTTTTCCAGGCCGGGCCGGGCGGCGGCATAGGCGCTCCGCAGGGCATCGTTGGAAGTAAAGAGGATGAGGGCCGAACCTCCGGCGGTTTCCGCCAGAGCCTCCGCCGCCCGGTCCACGAAGGCGCGGTAACCGTTGTCGTCGGGGAGGGGGGCGTCCCGGGGTATAGCCAAGAGTACGGAGCTGGCGTAGGGAAAGGGCGAAGGAAACCAGCCAAAAAGCGCTTCCCTGTTTTGTACCAGGCCAAACCCCGACCGCCCGCTCCAATAGGCAAAGGCCCGTGGCGCGTTCTCCGTATCCGAGGTCTGGAAACCCGCCGGGTTTTCGGACTCCGGAGGGTCCCCGGTCCCCGCCACGGTAAGGGTTGCGGACACGCAGATCACGGTCTTATTCGGTTCAAAGAGGGCTTCCCGCAGGGAAGGCGCCACGTCTAGAGGCGTAACGTTAAACTTTGCCCAGTCGCCGCCCGAAAGGCCGGTATTCCGTTCCAGCCACATCACCTCTCCGGGATGTTCCCGAAACTCATGCAGGGAAGAGCAGACCCCCGCTATGGCCTCAAGGCGGCGTATTACGGCCTTGATCTCCCAAACAGCCGGGTCTTCGGCGGTATCCCCCTGAAGGTTCTCGATGATATCCCGAACATGGTCCGCCAGGGCAAGGATATTCCGCCGCATGTCCAGTAAATGAGGGACCAGCGCCGCGGAAACAGCCTCCTCACGGGCGGGGGTAAACCGGAAGGTTCCCTCTATTCGGCAGAGTTCCAGGGCATTCACATCCAGGACGCCGGCGGCGTCCCGTATCTTTTGAAGCATGACTAGCGGTTTTTCCAGAAAGGCATCCTCATCCTGGCCCTCCGGGGTGAGACCCGCCAGGCGCAAGAGGAGCCCGGACCGCCAGGCCCGGCGCTTACGGTACAGCCGGCCAAGCTGCCGAAAGATGCCGAGGCGGCTGAACTCACGGGAAAAGAAGGATGTAGCCGCCCCTTCCATCGTATGGGCCTCGTCTATGACGATGCGCCGGTACGGAGGCAGCACCACCGTAGTATCGTACCCCGCTCCCTGGTTACGGGCGGCCAGGTCCGCGAAAAGCAGGTGGTGGTTCACCACGAGGATACGGGCGTCGGCGCATTCCTTTCGCAGGGCGAGGACAAAGCACCGTTCCCGTTCAGGACAACGCATCCCCATGCAGAGGTCCGCTTCTGAACACACCCGGGACCAGGCGCTTTCAGCAGGAAGGAAAGACAAGTCCGAGCGGCTTCCGGTCTTGGTAGTTTCCGCCCATTCGGCAATAACCCGGACAACGCCGTTCTCGTCTTCATCCAGGGCGGGATCCCTGAGGGCGTCTTCCAAACGCCGCCGGCAGAGGTAATTCCCCCTGCCCTTCACCAGAACCGCCTTCACCTTTTTGCCCAACGCGGAGGCCACCAGGGGAATATCCTTCTCGTAAAGCTGCTGCTGCAAGTTGATGGTGGCGGTAGAAATAACGATGCGCTCGTCGTTGTCCAGGGCGTAGGTCATGGCGGGAAGGAGGTAGGCAAAGGACTTTCCCACACCGGTTCCCGCCTCGGCGGCCGCCAGGGCCTCGTCGTTGAACGCCTTGATGACCAGCCGCATAAGGCCGAGCTGGGACGGACGGGGCTCAAAGGCGGAAAGCCGCCGGGCAATAGCGCCCCCTTCCTCCAGGGCCGCGCACATTATATCGGCATCAAGGTTTTTCCGTTTCCGCCGGCGGGTAGGCTCAGCCACCACATAAACCTGAGTAACTTCGTTGTTAATAATGAAGGACCCGGTCCCGCTTTCAGCCGCCCTGCCGGCTATGGCAAGATCGTTATCACTGGGGGTCAGCAAGCCCGACGGATGATTGTGGATAAGGACATCTGCGGAAGGCGCATCATCCCC
>JAIRLK010000230.1 GCA_031259515.1 Treponema sp.
TAAACTTCCTACTCCGAGCGGTGATTCTATCACCTATGAGTATTTGTTTACTGCGGGCGGCTCTAAGGATGATGAGGGTAATGGGCCACTTCCCGAAAAATTAACAGACCCAGACATCAACATCGACGCCGGACTGCGGTATAATTTTCAGTATTACGGGTTTGGCAAAATCGCGTCAAAAAGCAGCCAGTGGAACATCAGAAACGGCATTAACTACCGCGTCGTGGACAATAACGGGGAAGGCGGGCTGATACTGCTACGGCTGGGAGAGGGTTCTATTGAGCAAGCTAACGCTACCCCGGCGTTCCTCCCCTAATACGATTTGATGCGGGGAACCGGGAGCGGATATGGGCGCGTGGCGGAAAAAAATAACGGCGGGTTTTATGCTGGCGGCCCTGTCCCTCCTTCCGGGTTGTGAGCAAATCGCCGGCCCCTCCCTGTTCGTCAATACGGAGGACGGCGCCGTTCATCTGGACGGCGCGTCCCTCCTTCCCGTTCCGGTCCGGCGGGAATACAATCTAAAAAATGACGCCATTGCCAAAACCGAGGACCACCTGTCGGTGTTCGTGGTCCATACCAGCGGGGACATCCGGAAGATCGCCCTGGACCAAACCGAGGTGTTCCTTGAAGAAAACCGGATTACCGACGCCCCCTATACCTTTACAAGCTCCGGGGAAAAAACAGTTACGGTCCGCTATGGAGACCAGGAAGCCCGGTACGCGGTCATCGTCCGCTCTGATGATGTCGGCGGGAGTTCTTCCCAAGAGTCCGCTTCCGGCGATGGAACTTCCATTGGCTGGGAACTAATTTGGTAAGAATGGAACATCCGGGGGAGCGCGGTCCGGGGAATATATCAAAAAAAATTCTTTTCGTTCTCCTGTGGCTGCTGATGGGCAGTTTCCCCGTTCCCGCGCAGACAGCGGGGACGGAAAGCCTCATCCCTATCCTGTTTATGACTTTCAGCGGGGTTAATACGGAGGAAGCCCTAAAACTGGGATCGGCCATGCAGACGAACCTGGAGTACGCCCTTCAAGGCAGCGGGTACCGGTTGCAGCCCTCCCCGAATACCCTGCCCACCGCCATTCCCACGGGGGACATGCTTTCACGGGAAGACCTGATGCACAACCCCCGCTACCTGATCAACGGGATACTCACCCGCAAAGACGCGGTTACGGTGGTGGATGTTACCCTGTGGGACCTGAAAGCGGAACATCCCACCCTGTTTTTTGCCCAGACCTTCGGGTATGAGCGGTTTGAAGATGCCCTGACCATCGTCCCGTTTTATTCCGGTTCCCTGATACTGCCCCTGCTTGAAACAGCCTTTGAAGAACTCTCCGGGGAGCACGAGGCAGTCCTGGCGGAGCTTGAAAGCCTCAGACGGATCCTGCTTCAAGAGCAGCCGTCCCCGCTTTCGGGCCGTGCGGAAGAGCCGGCGGACGAGCCTGGGCCGGCCCCGCCCCCCGCCGAGCCTGCGTCCGGGCCTGCGGCCTTGCCGCCGGCCCCGCCGCCGCCAAAACCGGCGGAGGAAGAAGCCTTTGTCTTCTCCCCCAGCGTAATCCTGTCCGGAGGGTTCCAGGTATTCTTCCCCGGACCCCAAGGGGTCTTTTCCGAGGCCGTCCGCCTGCAAAACGAGTATTACCCCATCGGCCTCGCTTCCTTCACCGGGATCATCTCGCAATCTCTGGGCTTTATCGTCGCCGTTGAACGGGACTCCATCACCATGAACCGGTTCTTGACCCGCGCCTCCTGGGATATAGGCTTCGTCGGCATAGAAGCGGGCCCCTACATAGGCCTGTTCAATCCCGACCCCAGCCACGTAAGCATAGGCGTTTCCCTCCTCCTCCGGCTGGGCATTCCCCAGCGGGGGGTCTTCTCGTCCTTCCGCTTAGACACCCCGGTAGTCAGAGACCTTTCCGAACCCGGCGATCACTACCAATCCTTCAACCAAATCAACCTCGGCTATGGGTCTTCCGTGTTCCGTATTGTCCTCAGCATGACAACACGGGGCTCGTCCCTGGAGAACACCCAGGGGATAACGGTAACTAACCGCTGGATACGGTACAACCTTGACCTTGAAATCGCGCCGTCCCGCATACCCCTCAAATTCCGGCTTAACGGCGGCTATCAGGAACTACGGTGGACCTACAACATCCCCCTGTCGCCCTTTGAGTACCGGTACGAGGATGTATTCGCCGGAATAGGGCTCTCCTATACGAAGTCATCCTGGACATTTTTTCTGGGACTGGAAGCCCCGGTGTACCCCTTTAGATACGAAGACCTCCTGGGAAACCTCCAGGACCCGCAAGTCCCCTTTTTCGCCCAGTTCACCCTTGGCCTTCAATGGACGCCGAGACATAGGGAACTGTTCAGAAATAACCTGCACTTATTCTGAACAGTTCCTCTGCAGCCGTTCCTCAAGAACCGGGCCTGAGCAAGCCCCGCCGGATTTTTTGACCGCGGATACGGGATTTACACCGTAAAACTTCCCGCAATGCGGGAAATCCGGGTAAGCGCCGCCTGATTATCCTGAGCCAGTACGGAAATCTCCTCCGCCCCGGCTGCCGCCTGTTTTACACCCTCCGCCATGTGAGAAACGCCGCCGGCTATCTCCTGCGCCAGGTCCTGCAAAGCGCCGGTCGCCCTCAACATGGATTCGGCGCCCGCGCTCATTTCTTTGGAACCGGTTCTAACCCCGGCGGTAACATCGTTCACCGATTTCAAGGCCGCCATGACCTGCCCGACCCCTTCCTTCTGCTCCCGGGCGGCGTTGCTCACCTCCTGCACCAGCTTTCCCGTCTCGTTTACCCGGAAGGAAACCTGGGCAAAGGATTCTTCCGCGGCTTTGGCGTTTTTCACGATGTAATGAATGGTTTCCACCACCTGTTTCAGTTCCGCGCTGATCTTTTGGGATTCCCCGGAGGAAGTTTCCGCCAGCTTCCGTATTTCATCGGCCACAACGGAAAAGCCCCTCCCCGCGTCTCCCGCATGAGCCGCTTCAATGGCGGCGTTCATGGCCAGAAGGTTGGTCTGAGCGGCAATGGTGGCGATGATCCGGTTGGCCTCTTGCAGAGCCTGGGACTGTTCCACAATCCGGTTGATCTTGTCCCCGTTTTCCTGCTGTATCGCCACTCCAGCCGCCGCCGCGTCGCCGACCGTCTTGAACTCACGGGCCATTTTTTCCGTAACCCCGCCGATGGACGTGATGTTCCCGATCATTTCTTCAACCGCCGAGGAAGCCTGGCTCATGCTGGATGCCTGGACGCCGATGGACGTGTCCAGGGATTCAATGTTTTTGGCAATCCGCCGCGCCGCCTCGGAAGATTCCGCCACGCTGCGCTGTTGATCCACGGTTTTGCCCTTGATCTGCTCCACCGTTTCGGAAATACGGGCCAGGGACAAGGCCATGCCCGAAACGTTTTCCTCGAATTTAACGCTGGAAGCGGACACGTCCCCCTGCCCATCCTTGATGTCCCGCATCCCGGTTCCCAGGTTTTCACAAAAACGGTTGACCATCCCGGCGATGGTTCCCATTTCATCAACGGAACAGACGAAGATCCTCCGGGTCAAATCCTTTTTGGCGGAGGACAGATTTTCAAGCTGCGCAATCACCGAATCAAACAAGAGGGACGTGTTTTTTCTGAGGGTAAAAGCCAGGACAAATACGATAAGCAGGCAAAAGACGAGAAGAGCCGTCAGGGTACCCCAGTCCCCGCCCTTCATCGCGGAAAGGCTTCCTCCCGCACGGGTAAGAATCATCAGGACCGCGGAAAAACTGTAGAGTACCGAAATAACGGACACCACGCTGGGAACGATGAGCAGTTTTGCGCGCTGCCGGTCCTCCCGCAGGTCCTGGGGATAGGCGGTGAGTTGGCGGGCGATCAGGGTTTTTGATACCAGCCGGTCGGTCAGCACATAGATAAAGGCTCCCGTCAAAAGCCCCGGCGATAAACAGAGGAAATACAGAACGGCGCCCATTCCCGGCGGGATGCCGATGGAAGCCCCCTGGACAAAAAGCCCCGCCAAAAAGATGGTTTCAAGCCCCGTCAAAAGGACCATCATCTTGAGGGGAAGGGCGCCGATTTGTTTCAAAGCCGCAGCATAGGCGGCGCCGCCGGCTTTATCCGTAATGTACTGAGGCTCGAAAAACCATCCGTTCCTTCCCAAAAGCAGGGTAGCCAGCGCAATATACCCCAGTCCCGGAAGCCCAACCCGGAGCAGCATCGCCAAAGATGAAACCGAAGCCTCCCGAAACAAAAACAAAAGAACAAATACAATAACCACATTCAGGGTATTACCGGTGAACAGGATGGTCAGAAAATCTTTCTTTTTATTAAAACCCGTATGCTCAAAACTCGTATCCAAAATAAAACTCCGCTGAATAAACGTATGGTTGAATAAGCATGATGAATAACCCTATCCGCCCGCTAACGGAGCGAATCACTTTTTTTATTGCCCGTCATTTTATTGCCAAGCATTTTATTGCCAGTCAAAGGAAAACAGCGCTTTTTCGTGATAATCCCGGTCGGGACCGAAGATCGCCGGGGGGAATTCCTTCCGGTTCGGGGAATCGGGAAAATGCTGGGTTTCCAGGCAGAAGCCAGCGTGTTTGCCGTATACCGACCCGGCTTTGCCGGTAACGCCGTCCAGAAAGTTGCCGGTGTAGAACTGGAGACCCGGCTGCGTGGTAAAGACCCGCATGATCCGTCCGGACCGGGGATCGGAAACTTCGGCGCAGGGACGGAGGGTTCCGCTGTCGCCGTCCACCACAAAACAGTGATCATACCCGCCCCCGGCGGCGGCCAGGTCCCGGCTAATGGGTTTCGCAGTCCTGAAATCAAAGGGGGTGTCCTGAACGGGGGTAAGGGCGCCGGTAGGAATGAGGCTTTCGTCTACCGCCGCATACGAGGAGGCGTAAAGCCGCGCCCGGTGGAAAAGGATGTCTCCCGCGCCCTCCCCCGCCAGATTGAAGTAGGCGTGGTTCGTAAGGTTCACCGGGCAGGGGGCGTCTACCGCAGCCTGGTAATCGGCGATGATCTCGTTGGATTTGGTAAGGCCGTAACTGACCGCGGCCTTGAGAGTACCGGGATAGCCTTCGTCTCCGTCGGGACTTACAAGCTCAAACCGGACGAAAACCCCGCCCCTTTCTTCATAGGATTCCGCTTTCCACAGCAGCTTGTCGAAACCCCGCCTTCCGCCGTGAAGGGAATGGGGCCCGTCATTCTTGTAGAGGCGGTACTCTGTTCCGTCCAGGGAAAACCGCCCGTCCCCGATGCGGTTCCCGAACCGGCCTATCGTGGCTCCTAGGTAGGGCTTGTTGCGGGTATAGCCGTCCAAGGTAGAATAACCCAACAGGATGTCGTCTTTCCGTCCGTTCCGGGATGGCGCAAAGAGGGAAACCCAGTGAGCCCCGAAATTGGTGACGGACAGGGACATATCCCCGGCTTTCAGTATGTAAAGGTAGGCTTTCTTGCCCGACGACAAGACCCCGAAGATTTTTTTGCTTATTTTCATGATCGCTCCTTAAACTAACAAACAAAGTACGGCTCGTTCAAAGCCTGTAGCCTTTCATATATAAGCATACTATACCACGAGGATTGTCTTAGAGTACACTACTGCTATGGGCATTTTTGACCGTCTTGGAGACGTTTTAAAAAGCTACTTGCATGATGAGGACAGCCGCATCTTAGGTTCTGATCGTCCGAGGGGGGGGCGCCGGGATCCCGACCTGGAAGCGGCTTTTGAAGAGTTGGATGAATTTTTGAACCCCGGAAAGGCCGGCGCTTTTTTTCGGGATGACCCGGCCGGTTCAGAGCCCCCGTACCGGAAACCCGCGGTTCCCGAAAGGTTACGGCCAGACTTCGCGGAACTGGGCCTTCCCCTGGGGGCCTCCCCGGAAGAGTGCAAGGCGGCGTATAAAAAGCTCCTCAAGCTGCATCACCCGGACCGCCATGCAGGTCACGCCGAAAACATGAAGAAGGCCACCGAAAAATCCGCCCGCATCAACGCCGCGTTTGACCGGATTGAAAAGTGGCGGCGGACCGAACGCTGACCTCCGGGGGTCCCTTTCCTAACCGCACAGGAGCCGTTGACTAAGGGAGTTGGATGAGGGAGTTGACTGATGAAAACGAATGATGGAGTTGATTGATGGAGTTGAATGAGGGGAAACGAATGAGGGAGTTGGCTGATGGAAACGAAGTACAACAAGATTATTTTGGTAGACGATAACCCTTCCAACCTTCGAGTGGGGAAAAATGTGTTATCGAAAGCATACGAAGTCTATACCGTTCCTTCGGCGGCGAAGCTGTTTGAACTGCTGTCCGATGTGAAGCCGGCGATGATCCTCCTGGACATTGAAATGCCGGCAATGAACGGTTATGAGGCGATAAAGATACTAAAAGCCGGGGAAAAGACCCGGAACATTCCGGTAATATTTCTCACCGGTAAAACCGATACGGAAAATGAACTTGAGGGCCTGGACTTGGGGGCTGTCGACTATATTACCAAGCCCTTTCAGCCGGCTCTGCTCTTGAAACGCATTGAGGTACATCTTTTGGTGGAAGCGCAGAAAAAGGTTTTGGAAGATCAGCAGCGGAAACTCGAAATATTCAATACCAATCTAAAGGATGCTTTTTCCCGCTATCTTTCGCCGGCGGTGGTTAATGAAATCATTCAGGATCCTTCTAAATTGAATTTGGGAGGAGAAAAACGGGAGATGACGGCTCTCTTCACCGATATTCAGAATTTTACCACGATTTCCGAACAGCTTGAACCGGTCCAATTAGTACGTCTTCTTAACCATTACCTAAGCGATTTGAGCAATATCATCACGGAAAATCTTGGGACCATAGACAAATACGTGGGGGACGCAATCGTCGCCTTCTTTGGCGCGCCGCTCCATCAGGAAAATCACGCGGCGTTGGCCTGCCGGAGCGCGCTTCAGATAAAAGAGGCCGAAAAGACGCTGAACAGGAAAATCGTTGAAGAGCAGTTGAGCCCGCTGCCGCTTTTTACCCGCATCGGAATAAACACCGGGTCCATGATTGTGGGAAACATGGGATCGGAAAACAAGCTGAATTATACCGTCATGGGAAGCGCGGTGAATCTTGCCTCCCGGCTTGAGGGGGTAAACAAGCTGTACCGGACCGGCGGCATTTTAATAAGCGAATATACCCTGCGCGGCCTAGGGGATGAGTTTGTCTGCCGCAGTCTTGACCGGGTGCGGGTAGTGGGGAGCAACAGCCCCGTGCGCATCTATGAACTCACCGGTTTTAGGGACACGGCTTCCCCGGCGGCTATTGAAAAGACCGCCGTCTGGGAAGAGGCGATGGAGCATTTTGAAAACCGGCGCTACGAGAAGGCCGAAAAAATATTTTCCTCCCTGGCAAGGTCCGACGCGGATGACACTACCGTGAAATTCTATATAGGCCGGTGCCGGGATTTTATTGCCGCTCCACCGCCCGGCGATTGGGACGGCGTGAATAACCTGACGCGGAAATAAGCGATATACCGCCAATCGGGGCGGTATGCGAAATGGTGCGCCCCGGCTATGCCGGAATTTTTCAGGCTATTGACAATATGCCAAGTCTATGATTTAACATTTATAATGTTGATTTTTCAATTCTTTAAGGGGAATCGTGGAATTTATGGGACATTTTAAGGGGATGTACTCAAATACACCTCTTGACTGAGACAGTATAGACCAAAATTTATTAAATATTGCCAATAAATATAAATCAAATCCATTGCCTTGGAATGGGCAATTTTCTCCGCAGTTAGTTCAAATTTTGTTAAATTATTATTCCAAGCAAACGGATACAGTTTTTGACCCTTTTTTGGGCAGCGGTACGACATTACTGGAAGCGGGCGAACTAAAACGACAGGCTTATGGGACAGAAATCAACTTTGCCGCTGTTTGTTTGTCAAAAATATACGAGCTTATCAATGTTGGTTTTTCGGAGAGAATAGTTTTATTAAATGAGTTTGAGAATTTATTGATAAAATATGGCATAATCTACTCTGATTTTTTTGTTAATAACAGTAACGATATTACCGCAGATATAAAAAAATTGATAAGTAAATATTCAAGTTCAAAGTATAAGATATTGTTGGATTGTTTTGTTATACTGATTGATTTTTACAAAAACAACTTTTCGGAAAAATGGCTTGAAATGAAATGGCATAAAATCAAAACTCTTGTTAAATCTCTGCCGGTTTCTACAAAAAAAGTACAAACACTACAGGAAGATGCG
>JAIRLK010000276.1 GCA_031259515.1 Treponema sp.
GGGCTTGCCGATATGGCCGTTCATTCCCGAGTCCCGGCTCTGTTGGATATCCTCTTTGAATACATTGGCGGTCATCGCTATTATCGGAACCCGCGTTGGGTGGTTTAATACGCACTGGGGGCTTTCGTTCGGAAACTCCTGCCCGGGATCGTTTTTTTTGGAGTTTTGTATTGAAGCTTCAAATTTTCTGATTTGCCGGGTAGCTTCGTATCCGTCCATTTCGGGCATTTGTACATCCATAAAAATTATATCGTAGGCTTCCGGGGCGGCTTTGAACATTTCTACCGCCTGTAGGCCGTTTTCCGCGCAGTCTATTTTCAGACCCGTGGGTTCAAGCAGGTTAAGCACGATCTCCCGGTTGATCTCTACGTCTTCGGCCAGGAGGACACGGCGGCCCGTAAAATCATCCGGCGGCTTCGTTGTTTCGGCGTTTTCCGCGCCGGGCCGCGATACGCCTATACATTCATTTATGGCGTTGGCGATGACCGAAGGGAAAAGGGGCTTGGAAAGGAATTTGTCCACTCCCGCTTTTCTGGCTTCTTTTTCAATAGTATACCATTCCGCAGCGGATATCATGATGACTACGGCGTTTCGTGAGTTTTGTTCCTTGATCTTCCGGGAGAGTTCTATGCCGTTCATGCCGGGCATGTTCCAGTCTATAAAATAGATATCGTAGGGTCCGGTTTCATTGATCACATTCAGCGCTTCTTCTCCGTTCTGGACGGAAATACAGGAGAAATTGAATCGTTTCGCAATAAGTTTAAAATACTCGCAGATATCGGGATCGTCGTCCACAATCATGGTACGCAGATTCTTCCAGTTGACTTCGGGTTCTAAGAACCCCTCCTGTTCATCCCTGCCGTGTTTGAGCTTTACGGTAAAGATGAAGGAAGATCCCTTGCCCGGTTCGGATTCCACCCATATCCGGCCTTCCATCATTTCGACGATGCGCTTGGAAATAGCAAGGCCGAGGCCTGTACCGCCGAATTTGCGGGCAGTACCGCTGTCGGCTTGTTCAAAGGAATTAAAAAGCCGCCCCTTCTGTTCCTCCGTAATGCCTATGCCGGTGTCGGTTACCTTAACCTGAATGGCGCAGATGCCGTCCTGTTCGTCCTCCAGATGGGTGTCCAGCCGTATGGTCCCCTGGTTCGGGGTAAATTTTACGGCATTGGAGAGGAGGTTCGCCATGACCTGGGCAAGATGCTGATCATCGCCAAAAAGAAACCGGGGGATGTTCGGGTCTATATGTACATGAAGGTTCTGCCCCTTTTCGTCAATCTTGAGGCTGACCACGGTTACAACTTTTTGAAGTATCTTTTCAAAATTAAAATTTTCCGGAGAAAGTTCGAACTTGTTGGCTTCTATCTTGGACATGTCAAGAATATCGTTAATGACCCCTAGGAGATGGGTAGAAGCGTCTTCAATTTTTTTCAAACAATAATTTTTTTGTTCTATATCGGCGGAGGATTTTGCTATCATGGTCATGCCGGTGATGGCGTTCATGGGGGTACGCATCTCATGGCTCATGTTCGCCAGGAATTCGCTTTTTGCCCTGGCGCTGGAAAGGGCTTCTTCCCGGGCCTGTATAAGGCTGGCGGTCATTTCGTTACGCACCACGGCGTTTACCAAGAGGAGGCTTCCGGAGCGCAGAATATTTTCTTCCGACGGGGAAAACTCCCGTTCCTTCCGGCAGTCGTCAAAACTGATAAACCCCCAAAACCGTTCCTGGAGGAAAACGGGGATTACCAGAATTGATTTGATGCCGAAGGGCTTCAAACGTAAAAATTCCTCCTGGGGCAGGTCGCTGATAGGCCCGTTTATACATTCGCCATTGAGGAGCCGATCTTCCCACAGGGGAAGGCTGTTGCGGTAGGAGAAGTCAAGGGTATCTATGATTCCGTCATCGCCGCTTTCTTTTTTCCAGATCACTTTTTGGGTGTAACAGAGGCTGTCCCGTTCCAGGTGGTTTTTCCAGATATAAATATGGTCAACATCAGCACAGTCGGCCAGTATTTCCATGCAGGTTTGCACTGAAGTTTCAAACTTGGTTTCGTCCGCCGTAAGCAGGATAGCCGCGGTATCGTTTACCATTCGGAGCAGTTTGTCCTGTTTTAAGATTTCTTTGCTGAAATCCTCGGCCTTGTGTTTTTCCTCCTGATAGATCCGGCTCTGGAATTTGACCGCAATCCCTACTGTCACCCCGCTTATGAGGATAGCTTGGACATTATCCAAAAACTGCTGATAGGAGGTACCCGGATGAACAAAGGCGGGAAAGCGATACCCGATATAATACGTAAGGATAATCACGAGGATATGGAAACTAAACAGGATGATAAAAAGCCTGTCCCTGAACAACAAAAACACCAGGATCTGACTTGCCACAAAGAAGGCAGTCATACCGCCGTCCGCCCCGCCAAGAAGAAAGAAGACGAAAGGAAAAAATATATTCCCGACAACGATGAGGGTAACGAGAAAACCCGCATGATAATGACCTTTGAAACGGCGGCCTTTGCGGAGGTTTCCCGTAAACAGGATGAAGGCCATGGAAAGAATCTGCCCCAATATAGCGATGAACATGTATAGGCCGGATCCGACAATGATGTGGAAAACAAAGACAATAAACGCTAAAGCTATGCCAATGAGTCCGGCCGTGTTTACTACCCGTATATTGATCGGTATTTCTTCCGCAAAAAAATACCGATCAAGCAGACTTTTTATATTTTTCATGCATTAATCTCCCAGGGGACTTGAAGCACACACAAATTTTTCCATAGAAAACAAGGCTAAAGGATTTTTCGCAGCCGAAGGGATTTTTCGAAAAAGTCCACAGATTACACCGGTTGGGCATCCGCCCGATCCGGGTAATCTGTTTTCATAAAAGATTATCCCAAAACGTAATCCAACCGTTCGTCTTAGGATAATCTCGCCGTACTTTTCCACCGCAAATACTATTCGAATTCACCAGAGTCAGTGGTTTCCGGAAATGAAGGGGGGGGAAAAGTTTCAGTCTCCTGGACCAGCGTTTCCTCTTCCTGATGCTCCGGCGCGGGTTCTTGCGTAAACACGGGATCGGATCCAAACAAAGAATCGGATTCAAACGCAGACAGGGACTTAGATTCAAATACTTCCGGGTCAGGCTCCAGCACGGGCGCCACCGTTGCGCTCTTGGGTTTTCTACCCCTCTTGGCGCCCGTCGGCTTGGGTTCAGCCGGGCTTTTATCCGCCGCCAGCTTTTTTGCGGCGCCTCTCTTCGTTACGGCGGCCTTGGTCGTTTTTTTGGAATCTGCCGCGGATTTCCTAGCTGCTGCTGCGGTCTTGGTCGTTTTTTTAGAATCCGCCGCGGCCTTTCCGTTTTTTTTGGCCTTGGCGTCGTCTTTTTTTGCCGCTCCCCTAGCTTCTTTCGGGGCCTTCTCCGCCTTTTTTATGTTTTTTAGAACAGCGGCCAGTTCCTTGTCTTTAGCCGCTTCGGCCAGATCGTATTGGTTCTGGAGATTCAGCCAATACTCAGGGGTTCTTCCGAAAAATTTGGAAAACTTGAGGGCAACCAAGCATGAAATTTTACTTTTCCCCAACAGAAGCAAGCGGAGAGTCGCCTGATTAAGGTTGATAGCCGCGCCTAGTTTTGAGGGATTAAGTCCGTAGTCATCCATTAATTTCTTCAAAACTTCGGAAGGGGAATTAAGTGTCTGTTTTGCCATAAATAGCTCCTTAAAATATTTATTCTTTTAGTATAACAATTTAATAATATTATTGCAAGCGATTCTAAGAAAAAAATGAATAATAAACAAATAATTACCTGACGGAACACGCGCCGGTTCACGCCGTTCACGGGCCTGTTTTTATGAAGTTATTATTATATATCGTTGCTGTATGGTTATCAGAACGGGGCAATACGAAAAATAGAAGTTAACGAGACAGAACGTAATAATCATCCCGGCGAATAACGGCGGAAGATGATACTGCCGGGGGATAACACCGGGAGACAGCAATATAAGATTAAGTAAGCTTGAGGTTGTTTCAAAAGTAACGGTTTGAAACAGTCCCGGTTGTATTAAATTATGGTTGATCCTGTTCCAAAACTAATTGACTGTACGCTAAAAGCGCGCGGTGCGAACCGAAGGTTCGAGAACAGCCTCGGTTGATAGCTTTGTCAAAGTAGTGTATATAATAGAAACAATACAGAGTGAGGGAAGGAGGGGACATGGTTATTCATGGAACAGGATGCTGCCTGGCGGATATTCTGTATGCCCACAGCGATTTCTCCACGCCCGCCTTCAAGCGGGCTCTGTCCCGAAAGGAAGGGGACGGCGGACTTACCCCCGGCCGTCTGGTTTTTGCCGAAGACTTTGAACGGTTTACCGGCAAACCCTACGATGAGGCTCTGGCGGAAATTACCGGCGGGCTGCCGGATTCCCGTAATCTGGGCGGGCCTTCAATAGTTTCCCTGGCCCATGCGGCCCAGGTTTTGGGAGATACGGCGGAAGTCCGCTACTATGGTATGCGGGGTTCCGGCGAAGCGGGGGATTTTGTGGAGGCCGCTCTGGCCCGCTTCCCCTTCAAAGAGTTCCATCTGATGCGGAAAGAAGGGGCTGAACCCCGGACGGATGTTATTTCGGACCCCCGCTACGACAACGGCCCCGGCGAGCGGACCTTCATCAACCTTCTGGGAGCGGCCAGCCGGTTCGCCCCCGAAGACCTGGACGATTCCTTTTTTGACGCCGGCATTGTTGCTTTTGGGGGAACGGCCCTGGTTCCTCTTCTTCATGACGGCCTTACTTCCCTGCTCAAACGGGCGGGGGCTCGCGGGGCGGCGCGGGTGGTAAACCTGGTCTATGATTTCCGCAGCGAAGCTGCTTTTCCCGGTAAAAAATGGAAACTCGGCCTTAGTGACGACGCCTATCCTCAGATCGATCTCCTCATCGCCGACAAGGACGAGGCGCTTAAAACATCGGGAACCCCGGGTATAGAAGCGGCCCTGCGCTGGTTCCTGTCCCGGGGGACCGGAGCGGCGATCATTACCGATGGTTCCCGGCCCGTCAAGTTCGCCGCATCGGGGAAGGGTATTTTTTCCCCGGTAGACCGGCGTTCCCTGCCGGTCTGCGAAGCCGTCAACCGGGAACTGGCTGACTATCCCGAGCGCCGGGGCGATACCACAGGCTGCGGGGACAACTTTTCGGGCGGCGTTATCGCAAGTCTGGCGGAACAGTTAGCCGTCGCGCCCCGGGGCAATGCGGACCTGGGGGAATGCACCGTTCAGGGCACGGTTGCGGGCGGCTTCGCCTGTTTTACCGTAGGCGGCGCCTTCTACGAGAGCTATCCCGGCGAAAAGCGCGCTCTCCTTACTCCGTATAGTGAAGCCTACCAGAACCAGTTAACCTACGGAAGAGGAAGTCTCCCACTGCCCTCGTAACGCCTCCGGAGGATGCAGCAATTTTACATTTAGAAACACATTTTTATGAATCTGAAAAATTTGAACGCATGTGCAACGCGAAGCACCGTAATCCGGGCTATCCGCTCCAATCTTTTGGCTGTGCCAACCGGATTTCCCCGGCTATCCCTTCCTTGCACAGGTACCTTGGCCGGCAATGACAGGCCGACAAAGGCAAGCTTCCCAGCCTGTCTACACAGCGCCCTCAAGACCCCGGAGCAAAGGAAAAGTGCGGCGCCCCTTATAGCAGCGCCTTCTAACGGCTGAATTGCGGCC
>JAIRLK010000327.1 GCA_031259515.1 Treponema sp.
AGATCGGCATACCGGGAATCGAAAGAAATATCGGAAAGGTGATTCAAATCCGAAAATACGCTTACCTGGGCAAATTTAGTGACGCCGGTAAGAAACACAAATCGCAGATATTCATCAAAAGACTTTAAGACGCCGTAAAATCCCTTAAGGACGCTCCGCATAGCCCCGTGCGGCGCCATATCAATTGTAGCAAGCAAAGGCTTGTCGTATTCATCAATAACAACCACAGCCTTTTCACCGAACTTTCGGCTCATGTCTACAATTAAATTGCCAAATTGATTCGGCAAGACATCACCGCGCAAAGACAAACCGGCTTTCAAAGCAGTGTTTTCCAGACAATTCCGGGCAATCGCCACAAGAACATCCGGCCCCTGGGTATAATCACCAGGGTTTAAATCCAGGCGTATTACCGGATAGGACTTCCATTCCCAATCAAGGGTATCTATAGCCAGAGAAGAATACCCGGCAACAGGACCAAACAACTCACGACGGCCCTCAAAAACCGCCCCCAATGTAGAACAAAGCAAAGATTTTCCAAAACGCCGGGGACGGGACAGAAAGAAAACCTTGCCCGAACCGGTAATCAACTGATGTATACGGGCGGTTTTGTCCACATACAAAAAACCATCCTCCCGAATACCGGCAAAATCCTGTATCCCTATAGGCAATTTCCGACCCATAAACTACTTACACCCCGAATATTACCCAAACATCCGGCATCAGGAAAAGACGGGAATACTACAGCGGCCTATCGCCGCTCACCGTAGTTTTTCTCTACCCAGCGCTGATACTCTCCGCTGCGGATACTGTCTACCCATTGCGTATTAGCAAGATACCACGCCACCGTCTTAGAAAGACCCTCCGCAAAATCAACGCTTCGTTTCCAACAAAGCTCCCGTTTTATCTTGGAACAATCGACAGCATAACGGCGATCGTGGCCAAGCCGGTCTTTCACATAGGTAATAGAGGACCGTACTTTTTCAATGTCGAGACCGGCCTGCTCCGACACCACGCCTATCAGAAACTCAAGGAGCCTGATGTTCTCCCACTCGTTCTCGCCGCCTATGTTATACCGTTCACCAGACGCGCTTTTCCGCATAACAGTCCAGACAGCGCTGTTATGGTCTTCCACAAAAAGCCAGTCCCGAATATTCTTACCATCACCATAGACCGGCAAAGGCTTGCCCTCCAGCATATTGAGAATCATTAAAGGGATGAGCTTCTCGGGAAACTGGCAAGGGCCGTAATTATTTGAACAGTTAGTCATAGTAACCGGCAGCCCATACGTATGGCCATAGGCCATTACTAAATGATCGCCTGCGGCCTTACTCGCCGAATAAGGCGAACGGGGATCATAGGGAGTGGACTCGGTAAAAAAACCGGCCTCCCCCAGAGAACCATAGACTTCGTCGGTACCGATATGATGGAACAGCACATCCTGCCGGAACCCGCCGCCCGAATCTTCCTTCCAAGCCGCACGGGCGGCGTCAAGAAGGGTAAATGTCCCCACCACATTGGTTTTGACAAAGGCCTCAGGACCCAGGATAGAGCGATCCACATGGCTTTCCGCCGCAAAATGGACCACCGTATCTATGCCGTACTTTACAAACAGCGATTCTACCAAGGCACGGTCGCAAATATCCCCATGCTCAAAAAAATAACGCCTGCCGCCAAACCGGGAATCAATATCGGCAAGGCTTGCCGCATTACCGGCATAAGTCAGGGCGTCTAAGTTAACGATACGACCGGTAAAATCCGGCGTCTTTTCCAGAAGAAAACGAATAAAATTACAACCTATGAAACCAGCGCCGCCGGTAACCAGGACGTTCTTCAATGAACGCAACAGCAACCTTCTTTTTCGTATATTACTTTACCAACACGGTTAATATGGCTCAGCAGATTTTCGTTTTTCAGCCTGCCAAACAGGGAAACATCAAACAAATACGGCAGGCTGGATTCATCCAGTTCACCTTTTAGATCAAACAACTCTTCTAAACGAAAATCGCCGCCGGTTATCAGCGTAATATCTATATCCGAACCCTGCCGGTAATTATCCATAGCACGGCTGCCATACAACACTACCTTCTGAATCCCCTCATGCTTTCTAAAAAGATCATTCAGAACCGACAGAACGGCACCAGACAGACCATATTTCATTTACCGCATTTTTTCCATTTTTGCGGCAAAGCAACGCAAAACAGTATGATAAGGGTTTACGATCTTAGCGCAAATAGCATCAGCCGTATTTTCATCGTAGCAATGAACTAATTCGTTTCGGGATTCAATCATCTGCATCCAGATTTCACCGCTGTCAATTATTCCATGATTAAACGCCTGGCGTATCGCATCCTTACTGCCAACAATACCCGCAATACCCGATTCCGCCAAATAATCCTTCATGACTTTCCATGCAAGCTCAAAGGTCATCTCGTAATACTTAATGCAGGCGGTTCGCTCCAGTTCAGTAAAAAAATCAGCATGATACCGGTTTACCACACCGGTCAACTGCGCCAGGGATCGTGAGTAATTTTCAAAGCGCTGCTTCCAGCGGACATCACTCTTTGCCCTATCATTCAACAGACCTTCTTCTTTCGCCATTGTCCGCAAATACCGTATCAGACTTTCGTCCCATGCCGGTATATCAACACCCAAAGCGCTCCGTATCCTGGCTTTGTCCAGGACCGAATACGCAGGCCGGGTTACCCTGGCGGGAAACTCAGCGCTGGAACAGGACCTGACAACACAATCCTTTTTAATAAGGCCAAGCCGCCGGCCCTGGCTATAAATTTCCAGGGCAAAATCAAACCAGGTAATGCTTCCTTCATCAGTATAATGATAGATACCATAAGGAACATGCCGGCCTTCTCGTTCCGCGCCAACAACGGCGGCCAGGGTTTCCGCAAGATCCCGCGCCCAGGTAGGGCTGCCGCACTGATCGTTCACTACCCTTACCTCGTCCCGTTCATTCATCACGCGCAGCATAGTATGGACAAAATTACCGCCATGCCTGCCGTAAAGCCACGCGGTACGGACAATATAGGACCGGGGGTTGTTTTCCAGAACCGCCCGCTCCCCATCCCGCTTTGTAAGACCGTAGACGCCAATAGGGCCGGTTTCATCGGTTTCCCGGTACGGGCGGCGGCTTCCGCCTTCCCAGACACCCTTCCCGTCAAACACATAATCAGTAGAAATATGAATAAACCGGGCGCCCATGCCTTGAGCGATCCGGGCAATATTACCAGGACCTTCGGCATTAAGACGGCGGCAGAAGTCCCGATCATCCTCGGCCTTGTCAACAGCGGTATAGGCGGCGCAGTTAACAATCCAAGTTATGGGTTCCGCCCGGCCCCGGCTTTCGGCAAAAGACACAAGGGCCGAAGAATCAACAATATCCACCTCACGATCGGTACCAATAAAGGAAATACCCCGTTTCTCCAGAATCACGGAGAACTCGGCTCCAAGCATACCCTTATTGCCAATCAGCCAAAGCACGGCAGCTTCTTGTCCTTTTCGGAAAGGATATAATCGATCTGCAAGCCGGGCCAAACAACACCAATCGCAGGATCATTCCAAATGATTCCGCCCTCATCCTCGGGATAATAAAAATCAGTACACTTATACGCAAAAACCGCAGATTCACTCAACACTAGAAATCCATGGGCAAAACCAGGAGATATATAAAACTGGTTTTGTTTTTCTCCGCTTAAAACAAGGCCGTGCCATTTACCCAAAGTAGAAGAGCCGGGACGTATGTCCACAGCGACATCAAAAACTTCGCCCGCTATGACCCGGACCAACTTACCCTGGGGGCGGGTCTTCTGAAAATGAAGACCCCGAAGTACGCCCCTGACCGAAAGGGACTGATTGTCTTGAACAAAGCCCATGGTCAGTCCGGCGGCGTCAAAATCCCGCCGGGAATAAGATTCAAAAAAATAACCCCGACTGTCGCCAAAAACCTTAGGACATATCTCATAGAGCCCCTCTATAGGGCAAGGCTCAACAACAATAGGCACCGGAGCGCTCCCAAAAACAGCGCGCTGTGATATTCATCAATAATATTCACCAGAATATTCACCAGCGACATATTTAAGATATTCGCCGTATTCAGTCTTATAGGACGTAGCCAGCTTCAAAAGATCATTCCTGGAAATCCAGCCGTTAGAAAACGCGATTTCTTCGATACAGGAAACATACATTCCCTGGCGTTTTTGTATGGTCTCAATAAAATTAGCGGCTTCAAGAAGGCCGTCAAAAGTCCCGGTATCAAGCCACGCCATGCCCCGGCCCAGCACCTCCACAGAAAGACGCCCTCTTTCCAGATACGCATTATTCACCGCAGTAATTTCAATCTCGCCACGAGCGGAGGGCTTTATGCTTTTGGCAATCGCCGCAACATCGCCATCATAAAAGTAAAGACCGGGTACCGCATAATGAGATTTAGGACAGGCGGGCTTTTCTTCAATAGAAAGGGCCTTGCCCCGAGCGTCAAATTCCACCACGCCGTATGCGGAGGGGTCTTTGACGAAATAACCAAAGACAGCGCCGCCCCCATCGCGCTCTACCCGGGCGGCGGCGTTCTTCAAAGTCAGGCTAAAGCTGCGACCATAGAACACATTATCACCCAAAACAAGGGCGCAGGTATCGCCGTCAATGAAGGCGTCTCCCAAAACAAAGGCATCGGCCAAGCCACGGGGGCTTTCCTGAACCTGATACGAAAACCGCATACCCAGCCAGTCTCCAGACCCAAAGAGGCCCTGAAACAAGGGAAGGTCCCGGGGAGTAGAAATAACGAGAATTTCCCGTATCCCCGCCAGCATTAGCACCGACAGGGGATAGTAGATCATAGGTTTGTCGTACAAGGGAAGTATCTGTTTGGAAACCGCCCGCGTTATAGGGTAAAGCCGGGTTCCTGACCCGCCGGCAAGGATTATACCCTTCATACAGACGCCCCAAGCCGATCCTTGATTTTATCTAAAAGGCAAATATTTACCCACATCATTGCCGCCGCCCCAAAGACAGCGCCAAGGGTATCTGCAACCCAATCCCAGACATTACAGTCCCGGCCGGGGGTAAAATACTGATGAATTTCATCCATAACGCCATAGACTGAAGCGAGAACCACCACCACAAAAAAAGCCAGAAAACGCCGCGACTGCCAAAACGCCGAAGAAATCCAGCCCCCCATAGCCGCAGCCAGCGCAAGATACGCAACAAGATGCTGAAGCTTATCAAATCCCAGAATCCCCTTGGGCCGAGGAAGCGTACTCTGAGATGAAAGAAACCATATTCCTCCGGCGATGATCAAAGCAGGAAAACGAATAATTACTTTACTATTCAACATTATGGGTTTAAATAAATTTAATCAAAGCCGAAGCGCCGGAAACCCGGAAACCCTGCGGGATTTCATAGATTTTTACGCTATATAAAATCCCTCTTTGCCAAAGGCTCTTAGAGTCTGTTGAACTTACGAAGTTTTGCATGAATATGCAAAACTTCCGATTAACAGGGATCTTAACTAAACGCGGATAAATTTTTGGAAACACCCTTCCCTCTATGTTTACAAACATACAAGGGTAAATTTTTTCCATTACCTATCCCATTGCGATGAAATAGGGCCGCGCAGTCTAATACGAGAATCCCGCCGCCGCCGAAACAGGCTTGCCGGATCCGCAGCCCAAAGGCCGCTTGTTATGGTTAACACCATATCATATTGCCAAAAGAATGACAAGAGGTTTTTAGGCAAGTTGTTCAAATTTTGAACAACTTT
Source organism: Treponema sp. (assembly GCA_031259515.1). Classification (GTDB taxonomy): domain Bacteria; phylum Spirochaetota; class Spirochaetia; order Treponematales; family Breznakiellaceae; genus JAIRLK01. The sequence goes on from JAIRLK010000327.1 coordinate 5,768, forward strand.
TTTTATCCAGCCCTTTTCTTCTCAATCCAGAGTATCTTTATTATACCTTATCTTGCATTGCGGGGGCAATCCGGGTATGGTCTGAATATGAAATTTTTTGAAGCCATCATCCTTGGGGCAATCCAGGGTATCACCGAGTTCCTGCCGGTGAGCAGTTCCGGTCATCTGGTCCTGGTACAGCGGATTTTTGGGATTTCCGAGCCGGCGCTGTTCTTCGATACTATGGTCCATGTGGGGACTCTGGCGGCGGTGTTTGTCGTTTTATGGAAGGATATTTGGGGTATCCTGCGCAGGCCTCTTCAGCCGGTGACGGGCTTCCTCATTTTGGCGACGATTCCCACCGTCGTGGCCGCGTTGCTCTTCAAAGACGGCATAGAACGGGCTTTTTCATCCGGAGGTTTGCTGGGAGCCGCGTTTCTGTTCACCGCAGCGGCTCTCCTTGTCTCGTGGCGCTTGTCCGGGCGGCCCGGCAAGACGGATCGGATGGCGGCGAGGGGGCCGGATGAGGTCCTGCCTACGGGGAATATGGGCTGGGTTGACGCCCTGATTATCGGGGTCTGCCAGGCGGTTGCCGTGGTTCCCGGGGTTTCCCGTTCGGGGTTGACCCTTTCGGGGGCTCTTTCCCGGAGACTGAACCGGGACGCGGCGGCGCGGTTCTCCTTCCTCTTGTCCATCCCGGCCATACTGGGCGCTCTGGTATTGCAGATCAAGGACCTGGCAGGCGGGGATGCCGGGACTGCTTCCGAAGCGGGCGGCATAGGCGCGGGGGCCCTGACTGCGGGGACCCTCACCGCAGCCATCGTTGGGTTCTTTGCGGTAAAATTCATGCTGAAAATAGTACGTGAACGGTCGTTATGGGGATTCGCTGTCTATGTGGCGGTCCTGGGCGCGCTGGTCTTAGTGGATCAGGGGGCGACCCACTTCTTTTTTTAATTAAAGAGGGAAGCTGCGGTTTTCGAATTGACCGCGACAGCGATCTTGCCCCCGCAGCGCCCCCGCTAAGGGGGCTTGTCCCCAGAGGCCCAGGGCCCCCCGGAATTATGGAACGGCTTGCAATTCCCCTGTATATAGTGTACCTTCTTCAACACGACACTACCTGTAGTGTAACATGTTTGTTGTTGCTACACACCGGGTAATAAAGGAAAAATAATGAAATTTAATCGGTTGTTTACAGATTCTAACCACGGGCCATATCATACCATCGTTTTTGAGAAACGGCGGAGTGAAATCCGTAATCCCGATGGGAAGGTGATCTTTGAGGAAGACACGGTGATCGTGCCGGTTTTCTGGAGTCAGATTGCCACGGATATTATCGCCCAGAAATATTTCCGTAAGGCGGGGGTGCCGGCGGACAAGATTTACGCCTGGAAAGCGTGGGCGGCGCTCCGGGGGGGAGCCGGGAAAGCGGGCGGCGCTCCGGCGGCGGATGAAAAACTTCCTGAAGATGGGGCGGAACACGATGCCCGGCAGGTTTTCCACCGGCTGGCCTATACATGGATGGACTGGGGCCGCCAAAACGGGTATTTCGATAGCGAGGAGGACGCTCATGCGTTCTACGACGAAACCTGCTATATGCTGGCCTCCCGTATGGCGGCCCCCAACAGCCCGCAGTGGTTCAACACGGGGCTTTACGCAGTATACGGTATAGACGGACCTGCCCAGGGGCATTATTACTTCGACACGGCCGACGGGCGGCTTAAGAAGTCGGACAGCGCCTATAAGCGGCCCCAGCCTCATGCGTGCCTTCCCGGTCATGTTCTGATTAGTACCCCCCAGGGGCCGGTTAGTATAGGCAGTCTGGTGAAACAGAACGCGGTGGGAACCCGGATATACGATAAAGACGGAACCACCGCGATTGTGGCGGTCCGGGAAAATGGGGTTAAACCGGTACTTAGGGCGGCGCTTAAAAACGGCGGTGTCCTGGAAGCGACAGCGGATCATCTGGTACTTGCCCGCGTTGCGGGATCCGGGGAGGAGCCGCAATGGACAGCGGCGGGAAAATTGCGGGAAGGCATGAGCGTGGTTCGGATCACGCCTTCGGCCTCCGGGGAACCGGAAAGTCCCGCCTGTCTCTATGAACCTGTTGTTGGAATAGAACAGGCGGGTGAAATGCCGGTATACGATATTCAGACCGAAAGTGGCAACTTCCTTGCCGGCGGCGTGGTTGTCCACAACTGTTTCATCCTTTCTATTGAAGATGATCTGGTGAACGAGGGCGGCATCATGGACCTGGTAACCCGTGAGGCGCGGCTTTTCAAGTACGGGTCCGGCACGGGGTCCAATTTTTCCAAAATCAGGGCGCTGAACGAGAAGCTATCCGGCGGCGGCGTGTCTTCGGGGCTGCTTTCGTTCTTAAAGATAGGGGACCGCTCCGCGTCGGCGATTAAATCCGGGGGAACGACCCGGCGGGCGGCTAAAATGGTAACACTGGACGCGGATCACCCGGATGTGGAGAAGTACATCAACTGGAAAGCCGAAGAAGAACACAAGGTCGCTTCCATGGTCATCGGATCGGCCATTGTGAAGAAGCGCCTTGAGGCAATTAAAAAGGCCCTGGCCGCTTTCCGGGGGCCTGAGATGGACAGGTTCAACGTCGAAAAGAACCATGACCTGGCGGAGGCGCTCAGGAATGTTCTGGAAGACAAGATTCCTCCTTCTTATCTCTACCAGATACTCAGGCGGCTGGAGCAGGGTGATAGGGATGTCAATCCCGCCGTGTTCACTACCGCCTGGGATGACGAGGCGTATAACACGGTTTCGGGGCAATCCTCCAACAACAGCCTGCGGGTAACCGACGATTTCATGCGGGCGATCCTGGATGATGCGGACTGGAGCCTCACGGGCAGGATTTCCGGCACGGCTGAAAAGACCGTCAAGGCCCGCAGGATTTGGGACCAGGCGGCGCGGAGCGCCTGGCAGTGCGCGGACCCAGGGCTCCAGTACCACACCACCATCAACGACTGGCATACCTGTCCGGCGGGAGGCGAGATTCGGGCTTCCAACCCCTGTTCGGAATACATGTTCCTGGACGACACGGCCTGCAATCTGGCTTCCATCAATCTGGCGGCCTTTTACGATCAGAAGAGTAAAACCTTCAATCTTGAAGGGTACCTCCACGCTGTCAGAATATGGACCACGATTCTTGAAATTTCCGTCGTGATGGCTCAGTTTCCCGCGCCCCGGATCGCTCAGCTTTCCTACGAATACCGGACCCTGGGGCTGGGTTTCGCCAATCTGGGAAGCCTCCTCATGGTGATGGGCCTGGCCTATGATTCCGATGAGGGCCGGGCGGTTGCAGGCGCCCTGTCGGCCATCCTGTCCGGGGAAGCCTACGCTCAATCCGCCCGTATGGCTGCGGAACTTGGCCCTTTCCCCCGATACGGGGACAACCGGCACAGTATGCTCCGGGTGATACGCAACCACCGCCGGGCAGCCTACAACGCTCCCGCCGGGGAATACGAGGAAGTTCATACCCCGCCCAAGGGGATAGCCGCCGCCTGCTGTCCGGCCTACCTTCTGGAAGCCGCCCGTTCCGCTTGGGACCAGGCTCTGGAACTGGGGGAGGTTCACGGGTACCGGAACGCCCAGATCAGCGCCATTGCCCCTACCGGGACCATTGGCCTCCTTATGGATTGCGATACTACCGGGGTGGAGCCTGATTTCGCCCTGGTCAAATTCAAGAAGCTGGCCGGGGGCGGCTACTTCAAGATCATCAATCAATCCGTCCCGCCGGCCTTGGAAAACCTGGGGTACAGCCCGGAAGCTATTGAGAACATCACCGCCTACGCCACGGGACGGAAAACCCTGGCCGGAGCGCCGGGGATCAACCCCGAAACCCTGAAGAACCGGGGGTTTACGCCCGACGCCATTGCCGCGGCGGAGGAAGCGGTCGGGAACAGCCTCAACCTGGAGGGGGTATTTAACCCCTGGATCCTCGGGCGGGACTTTGTGGAAAAGGTCCTCAACGTGCCGGAAGTCCAATGGTCCCAGCCTGAATTCAGCCTGCTCAAACACCTGGGCTTTACCGATGAGGACATCCAGGCGGCGGAACTCTACGCCTGCGGCGCCCTGGGCCTTGAGGGAGCGCCGGGGCTCAAGCGGGAGCATTACGGCGTGTTTGACACCGCTACGCCTTCGGGCAAGAACGGTACGCGGTCTATCCCGTGGAAAGCCCATATAGACATGATGGCCGCAGTACAGCCCTTTGTTTCCGGAGCCATTTCCAAGACCATCAACATGCCCAACAGCGCGAATTACGAGGACGTGAAAGGGGCGTACATGCTGGCCTGGAAAAGCGCCGTCAAGGCGGTTGCCCTATACCGCGACGGGTCCAAGCTCTCCCAGCCCTTGTCCTCCTTCGCTCCGGGTGTGGACCCTCTGGCGGATGCCATTTTGGCGGTGGAGCGGACTTTGAGCACCGGCGGGCCTACCCTGGCCCCGGAGGATCAGGTATCCGCAGAATATGCGCCGGATCGTCCGATCCAGGCGAAGGTCAGGCGGCCTCTCCCCAACCGGCGGAGCGGTTATACTCAGAAGGCCAAGATAGGAGGCCACTCCATCTTCATCCGCACCGGTGAATACGCCGACGGCGCTTTAGGGGAAATCTTCCTGGACATGCACAAGGAAGGCGCCGCGTTCCGGAGCCTCCTGAACAGTTTTGCCATTGCCGTTTCGCTGGGCCTTCAGTACGGGGTGCCTCTGGAAGAATACGTAGACGCCTTTACCTTCTCCAAGTTTGAGCCCAACGGCATGGTTCAGGGTCACGACTATGTGAAAATGGCTACCAGCGTCATCGACTACATTTTCCGGGACCTGGCCATCAGTTACCTTAAACGGACCGATTTAGGCCAGGTCAATCCCGAAGACCTCAACACCACGGGTACCAAAGACGAAGTAGGAAGCGAACCCGCCGGCATGAAGCATCACCGCGTCCACGCCAAAACTGAAGCGGACCGCATCGCCCAGGCGCGGATCAAAGGCTACGAAGGAGACCCCTGCCCCGCCTGCGGGTCCTTCACCCTGGTACGGAACGGTAC
>JAIRLK010000329.1 GCA_031259515.1 Treponema sp.
CCTGCTCCTGACGGCGGATACCTGGGCCGCCCCTTTTCCGGGTTTGGCGATTCTGGCAACAGGCACCTGGTTCATCTGCAACCGGTTACACCGGGTTTATCTGTGGCTTTAAGAGCCTCTTGCATTTGTGGATTTTTTGCATATTTATACTATTTTATGCGCGAAGCGCAACAGGCTTTAAGATAAGACTACAATTCAGACTATACCATCATGAATATCTGGGCCGCGAAGCCGACGGTAATGGGAAGGGCTATGTTGTCATAATCTTCCAGGGGCAGGGCTTCCACAACCATGGCGGTAATGGCGGCAAGAAAGGCCAGGCCGAAATTCCCGGAGACCGCGTGAGCGGCGATGAGTACCGCAACGAAACAGGCCGCCGATCCTTCCACGCTCTTACCCAGCATAAAAACAGGGTGCAGGCATCCAAAGAATTTGCCCACAAGACTGGCGAACCCGTCGCCAAAGGCCAGGGCGTAGATGGCGATAGAGGCCGCCGGGGAGGGATACAGAAGCAGGGAGAGAAGGGCGCCCAGCCCGAGGGTTACCGGGCCTAACACAAACCGGCCCTGGTCGCGGGTACGGGCGGCCATGGCAGTTATGGAGGAAATAAGGGGAATCGCTCTGCCCGAAAGCCGGAAGTTTTCCATACACGTATAAAAAAGAATGCCGATCATCAACAACGCGACGGTGAACGGGCGATTCACCGCAGCCATGCCGGGACTCAGGGCGATAAGAAAATGGATGGTTTTTCTGACCAGCTCGGTTTTCAGTTCCCCCATGTCTATAACCGCCCCAAAGCGCCAAAACGGAACACGAAGGAAGATATAATTTTCTTTTAAAAAATCTATTTTATTCATATCTAATTACAAGCAAATTTCATGCCAAATTCAGGCGCAATTAAAAATAAGTTTATTTTGCATATTTTCATATATAGTAAAGAAATACGAATACCGATAATAAATGGTTGCATACTAAAATCAGCTTATGTCTAAAAAAACATACGGGCTATATACAAGAATTACTATTCTTGATACCGGCGCTTTTGAACCTGAATTAACGGGCTTCCTGGTTCTTACCGCGCCTTGCCTACCCCGCACCTGGAACACCAGGTACTGATGACACACCGGGAACAGAACGGGCTGACGGGACGGCATATTATTTGGCCGTAACGAACCAGGAGGGCGTTGATCCGCTTCCAGTATTTTTTTGGAAGAATGCCGCGCAGGGCCGCTTCGGTCTTATCCGGAGCGGCTGTCCCGCCCGGGCCGAACCAGCCCATGCGGTTGGAGATACGGTGGACGTGGATGTCAACGCAGATGGCATCTAGGTCGAAAGCCTCGGAGAGGACCAGGTTAGCGGTTTTCCGCCCCACCCCCGGCAGGGCCAGCAGCTTGTCCATATCTGCGGGAACCTGGCCCTCCTCCCGCTCCAGAAGGATACGGGCAATCTTCGTGAGGTTGGCCGCTTTGGTCCGGTAAAACCCCGCCGGGTATATCAGCCGGGCGGCCTCCTCCGCGCTCAGGGAAAGCAGGGCCGCCGGGGTAGGCGCTTTTTCCAGAAGCCGTTTTGAAGCGGCCAGGGTAACTTCGTCTTTGGTACGAAGGCTTAGGATGGTGGACGCCAGCACCGCCCAGGGGTCCCGGCGGTATAGCCCGGCTATGGCGGTTACCGAAGGGTCGGCGGCAACAGGGGCCGGATCTTCGTTGTTTTCCCGGTTTTCGTCCCCCTTTTGCCGGGCATACCAGGTTTCCAAGGCGGCGAATACCCCGTCCCAGGGAGAAACCGGCGGGCTTTGCTGAATTTTCATGGACCGCGGCGGCGGGCCGGGCTTGGGACGACACCGCCGGGCGGGTTGTCCGGACATTCCAGGAGGGCGGTAACCAGGGCTTCCACGATCTGGCCCTCGCCGGCGGGTCCCATGCCCTCGGCGGTTTTTCCCTTGACAAAAACGGAACCGGCATCCACCGCCAGTACGCCCGCCAGGGATGCACGGATGGCCTCCCGGTACGGGAGGATGCGGGGCTTTTCGCAGATAACCACGCAATCCAAGTTGACCAGATGCCAGCCCGCCTCCCGCGTCTTCTTATAGGCGGAACGGAGCAGGGCCAGGGAATCGGCGTCTTTCCAGGCGGGGTCCGACGGCGGGTAGAGTTCCCCGATGTCGCCAAGGGCGGCGGCCCCCAGAAGGGCGTCGGTAATCGCGTGGGCCAAGACATCGCCGTCAGAGTGGCCCAGTTCGCCTTTTTCCGAAGGAATTTCGACGCCCCCCAGAAGGAAGCGGCGGCCGCTTACCAGGCGGTGAAGGTCCCAGCCCAAGCCGGTACGGATCATGGGGCAAGGTCCTCTGGAAAGGTGATCTTCCGGTTGGCCGGGGAGCCGGGAATGACCGCCACCGGACCCTGAAATTCGCCCCAGACTTCCGCGTCATCCGTGTAATCCCGGCCGTCCCGCTCCTCCCGGAGGGCGGCCTGTTCGTGGGCCCGGAGTATGGCGGGGTAGGCAAAGGACTGAGGGGTCTGAGCGGTCCCAATCCGGGCGCGGATAAGGTGGCGGGCGATAAAACCGGCGTCATCCAGCTCCTTGGGGGTCTCAGTAAGGGGGAGCAGGGGGATTACCGCCTGGCGTTGCATAACGGCGTCTATGACCCCCTCGATAAGGTCCCCGTCCAGCCAGGGACGGGCACCGTCGTGGATAAGCACATAAGCCGGATTCCAGGAGGCAAGGAAGGCGAGGGCCTTGTGGACAGAGGCGCGGCGCGTAGAACCGCCGCGTATAAAACGGACCGGGGGATACAGGGACTGTCCTGCCTCAAAAAGCACGGGAGGCAGGCAGGCGCGGGCAAATTCTTCACCGGATGCCGGATCTTCGGGGACGGTAACGGCGATAAGGCCGATGCGCGGGGAGACGGCAAAGGCCAGGACCGCGGCGCCTAAAACCGTAAGAGCCTTACCGCCAGGACCAAGCCGCCGCGGGATCAAGGGACGGTATTCTTTTTTAAGGCCCCCCATACGGCGGGAAGATCCGGCCGCGGTGATGATTGCGGCGATACGCGGGGAGACCGGGGCGCTTCCCATGGGAAAACCGGGAGTTTACTTCGCTTCGAGGCGGTTAAAAATCATAGTTTCCACCTCTTCTTTGGGCTTCTGAAGGGAAAAGGCAATTTCGTCTTCCAGAAGTTTCAGGGCGCTGTCGTACAGTTTCCGCTCCAGGATGGGCAGCTCTTTGACTTTACTCCGGTGATAGAGAGACCGCACGATAGCGGCAATATCCATAACGCTGCCCTTCTTCAAGAGATCCAAATTCATCTGATACCGGAGCTTCCAATCGGAAGGGATAGGTTCGTAATCTTCACCGATCAGGTTCAGGGCTTTTTCGGCTTCATCATAAGGAACAATGGCCCGGATACCCAGTTCTTCCGCTTTTTCAACAGGAACCATGATGGTCATATCCGAAACCTCAAGATAAATCACATAGTACAGGACTTTCTTACTCTTAAATTCTTTGGTGTCGATAGCCTTAATAATTCCCACGCCCTGGCTGGGATACACTACTTGCTGTTCGACACAAAACACCGGCGGCATATCTGGCTGAATGTCTATCTCCGTATTATCCATTGTTTGTAATATACTCACAAAATTGGTTTTAAGCTACTGCCTTAAAACAGACGACCCGGCAAAGCCGGAAACAGGCGCGAAATTCGTTCCCCAGGCGATTCCCGGCAGGGGCTTGAACGCCTTGAAAGCCAGATACTTGAAGGGATGGATGTCCAGGGCATTGGGGAACCATCCGTCCAATTCGCCCATATCCACAATGTTCAGGGCAGAGCTAAAGGAGATGGGCAGGACTGTTCCCCGGTCCAGGAGGAGTTTTTCCGCTTCCGCCAGGGTTTCCCAGCGCGTTTCCCCATCTTCGGTCATGGACCGGTCTATCAGCGCCTCGTAATCCGCGTCATTAAACCGGGAGTCGTTCAGGTTGGAATCCCTCCGCCACATTTGGAGGAAGGTATACGGGTCCGCAAAGTCCCCTATCCAGGTAGAAAATCCAACTTCGTAATCGTTCTCTTTCAGGGACCGGAAGTATTGGCCGTAGGGAACAACATCAATTTTTACGGCCAGTCCCAGTTCCCGCATCCAGGTGGCGGCCATGAGGCCCCCGATCCGGGCCGCTTCAGCAGACGGGGTCAGGCGTATCACCAGCTCCGGAAGCCCCTGTCCCCCAGGGTATCCCGCTTCGGCTAAAAGCCGCTTTGCGTCTTCCACAGCAGGCTCCTCAAACCCCGTAACCTCCGGGTAACCCGGCAGCCGGTAGATCAGCGTCTTGGCTGGAAGATAGAAACCTTCCCTAAGCTGCTCCCAGGGCAGGGAAATAGAAAGAGCCCTGCGTACCCGGTAATCGTTCCAAGGGGCTTCAGCGGATCGGATGAAATAGTAATGGGTGGCAAACAGGGCATTCACCACGATGCCGCTCCGGTCCGTCAGTATGTCAATGTTTATGTCCCCCGAAACCCATCGGGCTTCCCCGGAATTCCAGTACGACGTACATTCATCCCGGTCCTCCGTATACCGGCAGATGAGTTTGTTTAGAGCCACCCGGGACGCATCCCAATAAAGGGGATTCTTTTCCATGACGAGGGCGTTTTCTTCCCGCCCGGTGATATAAAACGGCCCGTTGGACACCGGCGGCTCAACAGACCAGTCCTCCTTGTTGAGCATAGAGGGATGAATAGGACTAAAGGAATGATGGCAGAGCATGGCCGGAAAGAAGGATGCCGGGGAATTGAGGCGCACTATCAGGGTCCTGCTGTTCGGCGTTTCTATTCCCACCCTCCTGGGATCGGAAAGAAGGCCGGTACGGTAATCCTTTGCCCCGATTATGATGTCAAAGAGGGAAGAATAGGGGGAATCCCGCCCGGGGGACAACAGGGAAAGCCAGGCGGCGCGGAAATCCTCGGACCGGACCGCGTCCCCGTTCCAGTATTCGGCCTCCGCCCGTATGGTAAAGGTCCATACTTTCTTATCATCCGAAAGCTCCCATTTTTCGGCCACCGCGGGGATTGGTTCCATCGTGAAGGGATGATAGGAAAAGAGGCCCTCGTATAAGGCGGTAAAAACCTGAGCCTCGCTGGCAAGGTAGGATTTCCGGAAGTCCAGCTCCACCGTTTCGCTGAAAAAGACCATCGTAAGCTCGTCCCGGTTCAGGATGTCCGGCCTGGGTTCCGCGGTAAGAGGCCCGTTGTCTTCGGGCACGGAAAGTTCAGGCGGACGTCCGCCCTGTTTCGGACCGTCCGCGGACGGGCTTACCGGGGAAGGATTCCCGGCGCAACCGATGAGGCCGGCGGTCATAATAATAACGACGATACTTCCGAAAGCCCTTTTCATGGATCCCCCCTACGCCCCGGAACCGATTCCAAGGCGTTTAAACTGCTCTTCTTCTTCTTTTTGAGCGCTGTATTCATACCGTTTGTGGTTCGCGTTGGTGATGGCGTTTTTCATAGATCCCAATTCGGGTTTGATTCCTTTAACCTTACTCCGATCTTCCCTGTCTACGGCGGCTTTAAAAAAATCGTCCAAGGCGGACAGGGTCTTATGCAAGGATTGGACCTCCTGGATATTTCTTTCCAGGATTCCAAGTATCTGGGCTTCTTCCATAGCCTCAAGTTTGGCCAACCCGATCCCCCGGCTACTGATGCTTTGAAGGAGGCGGATTTTTTGGTCCATAGTATTTTTCAGATGGTTGAGGTTCACGTTTTCCTTGACTTTTACAGCCCGGAGGCTATCAAAATATTCAACTTCGTAGATGACCGGTTCAGGCTCCTTGTTCAACATCTGCTGCAACAGATGCTTGAGTTTCTCGTAAAAATTTTTCCGCCGGTTTTCAAGGAGATCGGCGTTTTCGGCTACCTTGGGGGCTATCTCGGCGAGGATCGAGCCGGCGCTCCCTATGCAAAGGATCCCCTCTATCAAAATAGCCTTAAAAGAAATCTGAGGTTTCGTGGTTTTCACCTTGGTATCGGGAACCGCCAGCTTTTTTAGGACCAGCGCCCGGAACTTTTCGCCGTCCTTGGAATAATCTTCCCGTATAACCTCTGCCACCAGATCGGCGTAGAAGGGCCGTCCGGGCATAAGAGCGCCAAATCTCTTCTTGATCTGAGCTGTTTGAGCAGCCTCCGCCGGCTGCATGACGCCGGTTACTTTTTCCCGCAAGTCCCTCTTGTAGGTTTCCCGGTTATAATCAGCCGCCTCTTTTAAATAACCCAGGATGGCGCCTGTAGTCCGGTACAGATCGGCCAAAGCCTGGTTGATGATATTCCCGGTCAGGGAATCCGCCCCCTGCCGCGCCTGGGAGATCAGCTCAACCATGCCGCTGGTATTCGAGGAAGCGTGGTTGTCCGCAATGAAACGAACCCAGTCTATGTATTTAACCAGTCCGAGAATTCGTTTAATCTTCTCGACAGAGAGGGAGTCAAGACTGATTTGATAAAAATTCACTAAAAAATCAAGCTGATTGTCAAATTGAGCAAGACGTATACTCAGTTTGGCTACCCGCTCCGTCTCTGGAAAAGGACTTGCGTCGGGGACTTCAATGTCCGCAACCTTTACATCCTGTTTATAGGGGTCTTCATTAAGGATTCTTCGTTTAAGAAACAAGGAAAAAAGGGCAGAGAACGCGGCATGAAACGTACGGAGTTCTTCCTTTAACTTAGGTAATTCGGACTTTTCCAGCCATTGCTGCCGTTCCTGAAGAGCTTCCGCCAGTTTTTGATGATATTCAACTAATTCCGTCATTAAATTGAGTATGCTATAAAAAACAAATTAAGGCAACATTAAAGCCAGCAATTTTACATTTAACGCTCTCTATGGATTTTGGAGGCAAATTTGAGGCCCTTTTCCCACGAGACGCGCCCCTTGCGCTTCGCACCGGCGCATACGGAAGTTACCGGTCCGCGAGGTTTTGGATGGTCTCGGCCGAAAGGCCGGTGATTTCACTACCCCGTTCCTCCCGGCCTTCTTCACGCTCTACCACTAACGCGTCTTCCAGCTTCCATTCATCGAATAACATATTGATTACCTCCGATGCGTTCTTTTCTAAAAATCCTCGTAATATATTGTTGGCTATGCACCATCGCACCGCCCCGGTTATGGCCCGCTTCATTATCCTTTTCCGTTCGTCCCGGGTTACATCCCCCGCTCTTTTACCGCCGTATAGCCCCCTTTCAATTTCCCGCACCTTTGCTATGAATAGAACATACCCCCTCAACGTTTCATTCTTCTCTACCAGCTCCCGGTTGTGGCCTTCGTTGATATTGTATACCCGTGCGGTCAGTTCCAGGTCAGGCGGCAT
>JAIRLK010000071.1 GCA_031259515.1 Treponema sp.
AAACTCCCGGGGCTTTTTCGTGTTAAACCACAGTTCTTTGCTTATAGATTTCATAAAAGCCCGTATACAAAAAATCCGAAAAAGAAGACACCGCAGAGGGAAGTATGGTTCAGATGAAAGATGCGCCGCCATTGGCTGACTATTTCAAGAATGTGGAAGATTCGCGTATTGACCGGAAAAAGCCGTACCCCCTTAGGAAGTGTTTATAAATAAAGTTTACATATTTGTAGATATTGTATAATTCCATCAGCGCCCTATCCGTAAGCGGGATGCCCTGCCAGTTTTTGGATCGCCAGTTCAAATCTGAAGTGCGAAGCGCAACAGGCTCTTCGTGTCGCGGCTGATGCCAAAGCCCTTTTCGTACAATGCTTTTTCTCTGTTCCTCAATGTTGCCCTGTTTTGGGAAAGGCTCTGTTGACATTGGTTTCAAGACTAAAGTTTTGAAACAGCCTCTGGCAGTACAATCTTTTTTTTGTTCCACTCAGGCAGCAGGGCCTCAGGGCCCCGGAGTAATGCCTCGGTCAGGGCGGCGGCTCCGGCTGATAGAACTTGATCCATGACGGGTTCTTCACCGGCAGAAAAGTCGGACAGTACCCAGCCGGAAATATCCCGGTGAGCCGGACGGCCTATGCCTATGCGGAGCCGCCAGAAGGCGGCGGTTCCGAAACAGGCGTTCATGGACCTGAGTCCGTTGTGGCCGCCAAGTCCACCGGAAAATTTAAAGGACGCGGTTCCCAGGGGAAGTTCCAGTTCGTCGTGGACAAGGAGTATATGTTCCGGAGGTATCCTGAAAAACGAGGCGGCCGCGTGGATTGCCTCGCCGGAGAGGTTCATGTAGGTTTCAGGCACGAGAAAGTGGACTCGGGGGGGAACATCAGGGACCGGCGCTTCCGGTTTATGAAAGGCGGACAGCCGGTTTCCATCCAGGATCGCGTACCGGCCTTTGTATTTTTTCTGCCAGGATAAAAGAGAAAAAAAAGGCAACCTTTCGGCCAAAAGCCGCCCTGCGTTATGCCGGCTACGGGAATATTCAAGGCCCGGATTCCCCAGGAAAGCAACAAGGTCTATCATGTCTTTGCTATTTTGATCTCCTATAATACAATGATAAAATGAATTATACTACCGGTCTTAGAGCCTGTGTGGATATGAGAAGTAAAATCACGGGGATCAATTGCCGGGAAGCCCCTATGTCCGAAGGCCGGGAAGGAACGTTGCTCCGGTACACGGCAGATAAGAACGGAGGGGAAACCCTGGCCGCCGGAAGGAATACCGGGGCCGTTGCCATTGATGTCTGGACATACGAGGAATTGGCCGATTTAACCGGCATAAACGATACGGCCAAGGCGTCTTTTCTGAACAGCCGGGAACTCGCGGTTCAATGCGGGGGCTGGCAGTCCTGGTCTGCGGGGTGGGAGCTTGTGGGCGGAGAAACCCTGCCCCGGACGGTCCGGTTTATCCCGGACCTCCTGAAATTGACCAACCGGGAGGGGGACTCGGCGGAAATAGATACGCCTCTGGTCTTTACAGACCCTGCCGCCCCCAGGATCCAGCCCTATCTATCCTCCGGCGGGGAAAAAGACTGGCTCTCCGGCCACTTTATCACCTACCTTCGCGTCGGCGGCCGCTATCTCTGCATCGCGTCCAGGGACGGCGGGACGCTTCCTCCGGTAAGCTTCCGTATTAACCGGGAGCGGCAGATCATCATCGCCGAAATTTTCTGCCCCGGCAAGACCTGGAAAACCGACGACCTTCTGGCGGAACTGAGGGTTTTCTTCGCTGAGGGGTACTTCAATTTTAAGGACCTCATAGGCCGCATTTTCCAGCAGGAAGCGGCCTTCAAATTCCTTGATTTCCTGCGCTTTGGCCCGGATGGGGCAGAGACCGGGGAAAACACCGGCATCCGGAACAAGCTGAACCTTCCCGGCGGCTATGAGTCCTGGTACAACCACTATACGAATATTAACGAGAAGATCATCCTGGACGACCTTGAAGGCTTGGGGCGTACGGAAAACCTCATCAAGGGCTGGTTCACGGACCGGAAAAGACCTGCGGTATTTCAGATTGATGACGGATGGGAACGGGCGGTAGGGGATTGGGAAGTCGATTTCGAGCGCTTCCCTAACGGGCTTGCGCCTGTAGCGGCTAAAATTGAAGAGGCTGGGTTTATCCCCGGCCTCTGGATAGCCCCTTTCCTGGCAACCCGGCGTTCCCGCATCTTCACCGAATGGCCGGGATGGCTGCTCAGGGATAAGTCCGGGCAACTCACGGTAGCCGGGTATAATCCCCTTTGGGATACGCAGTTCTACTGCCTCGACCTATCCAGAAAAGACGTGCTGGCATATTTGCGGGGGGTCATAGACCGGATCATTGACAGATGGGGATTCCGGTACCTCAAGCTGGATTTCCTGTACTCAGGCTATTTTTCAGGCGCCTTTGCCGAAGGCGGCACACCCTACGAACACTACGAACGAGCCTGCGCTACCCTGACCGCCCGGAAAACCACCGCCTCGGGACTGCCCGTTGCCTACCTGGGCTGTGGCTGTCCCCTGGGGCCGTCCTACCGGCGCTTCCCCCTTGCCCGCATCGGCGCCGACACCCGGCAACAATGGGAATGGCTCCCGGTCAAACTCACCGGCCACGTGGGAGGGCCCGGAGCGTACGTCAGCCTGATGGACACCATAGGCCGCTCGTTCATGGACGGTACGGTCTTCCTCAACGACCCGGACATAATTTTCTTCCGTTCCCGAAACTGCAAACTCACGGACTATGAGAAGGAGTTGATAGCCCTGGTAAACTTCCTCCTGGGCAGCCAGATCATGCTATCCGACGATACCCAGAAACTGAAAGCTACGGACATCGCCTTAACCCGGCGTATCCTCAGCCTGTATGAGCGCCTTACCGGCGACGAATACGGAGCCGTCCGCCTTGCCCGGAACATCTTCCGCCTGGAAAGCCGGTCCGGACGAACCGCCGGCCTTATCAACCTGTCCCGGCGTCCCTTTACCCTTACCGCAGACACGGATGCCGCCCTGTACGCCGCCTTCTCCCAGGGAAACTGGCTGGTAGACCACCGCACCCGCTCAAAGGGCAAAGACTTCGCCTTTGCGCCCCATACCATCAGCATAGTTGAAGGGGCGTAACAGCCTTTGTAGTTACAGTTCCGAGCGGGAAGCCACTACCCGGGAAATCAGCCCGTACTTTACCGCCTCCTCGGCGCTCATCCAGTAATCCCGGTCGGTGTCTTTTTCCACCTGTTCATAGGGAACGCCGGTTTCCTCCGCGATAAGGCGGTTGATCTTCTCCCGCAACTTGTCCAGTTCCCGTGCGTGGATCTCTATGTCCGTGGCGACTCCCCGTATACCGGAAAGCGGCTGGTGGATAAGGTAATGGCTGTTCGGCAGCCCTACCCGCAGGTTCGCGGGACTGGCAAGCTGGATGATGGCGGCGGCGCTGGCCACAAGGCCCATGCCTATGGTCCAGACCGGCGGTTTTACGAAGCGGATCATGTCGAAAATGGCATACCCCGCGTCGGCGTCTCCGCCGGGGGAATCAATGAAGATACGGATCGGATCGTCTCCCATGTTCTCTAAAAGCAAAAGCTGCCGTATGGTTTTCTCCGCCAAGTCTTTTTTTATCTCCCCGGAAAGCAGAATGGTCCGGGTCTTGAGCATCTTATTCAAAAGCGGGTCCGTCCCCGATTCCTTTGGTTCTTCTTCGTCCTGTTCTTCATCATCGTGATCCAGGGCCGCATACCGGTTCTTGTCCCATTGATTCATCAAATTCCTCCAAATGAGTAACTGTTTCAATAATATAGAACTTTCCGAAACAAGTTAAGGAGGGGAGAAGACTTCCTCTATGCGCAGGGTTAAAAAAGCGGCTATACTATCGGCCTGGACGGGGAACTGAGACACGAGCGTATGGGGAAACGAAAAGAATACTTTCATGTAAGGTGAACTATGACAACTGAACAAGCGGCCTTCCAGGACCTTTACGACACCGTTGCCCGGCTCCGCGCCCCGGACGGCTGTCCCTGGGATCGGGAACAGAGTCCCGCGACCCTCCGGAGCGATCTGCTCGAAGAAACCTATGAGTGCGTGGAAGCCATTGACGAAAAAGACCCGGCCCATATACGGGAAGAACTGGGAGACCTTTTCCTTTTGGTGACTATGCTCTCGTATATGCACGAACAGGAAGGCTGTTTTACCGTGTCCGAAGTCCTGGCGGGCATTACGGCAAAGCTGATACGCCGGCACCCCCATGTGTTTGGGGAGGTGAAGGTTCGGGACAGCGCCGAAGTCCTGGATAACTGGGCCCGGATCAAGGTGGAGCAAGAGGGCCGCAAGCCGAAAGATTCTGTCCTGGATGAGGTATCCCGGTCGTTGCCCCCCCTGGACCGGGCCTGGAAACTTCAGAAGAAGGCCGCCACGTCCGGGTTCGACTGGCCCGACATACAGGGAGCCCTCGGCAAGATCGGGGAGGAACTGCGGGAAGTGGAGGAAGCGGCTGCGTCCGCCGGTGGAGAGGCGGTAGAGGAAGAGCTGGGGGATCTCCTTTTTTCCGTGGTAAACCTCTGCCGCCGCCTCAACGTAGAACCCTCGACAGCGCTCCAGCGGGCCAATACCAAGTTTGTAAAACGGTTTATATACGTGGAACAAGAGATGAAGAAAGCCGACCATGAGATGAAGAAAGAAAACCTCTCCCTCATGGATGAATTCTGGGAAGCGGCGAAAACGCTTTAAGTCTATAGAGGCTTTTCCAAAATTTCAGTTTTGGGAAAACAACCTTGAAATTCGGGTCGTGGGCCAAAAAGGTTGCGCCCAGACAAGAAGCATGATAAAATATCACAAATAAACTGTTGACGGAGGGGAATAAGATGGTATTAGCGCCGGTAAAATGTCCGCATTGCGGAAGTACGCTTGTCAGGAAGAACGGAACCGCAAAGAACGGCAAGCAGTGGTTTCATTTCGGGACGCGGGAATATAACAATCTGGAAGAGCTGTTGAAGCTGCTCAAACCCTTTGAGATAAAAACCGTGTACTCCGATAACAATTTTGCGTACAAGTCCCGGATTACGGGAAGCGAAGTGGTTACGGGGAAGAAGAACACGCAGAAAATAGAGAGGAGCCATTTGTCGTTAAGGACATGGTGTTCCCGTTTAGTAGGCAAGGGGATAGGTTTTTCCAAGGATCCGCGTATGCATAAGATAGTGGTGGCACAGGGGAATAAACTTCTGGTTTTTTCATCGGGTTGTCTGGTGAACAACGTTTTTCG
>JAIRLK010000416.1 GCA_031259515.1 Treponema sp.
ACCCTGGTCGCCCATGAGCAGGTGCTTGAAACCTCAGACGATCACGGCCCGGCTATCGCAAAACTCAAGGCGGCGGGCGCGGAAGCGGTGGTGGCGGTCGGGATGTACAGCCTCTACGGGCCCCTGGCCAGGCAGTACAAGGAAGCGGACCCCAATATCCAGCTCATGGGGGTCTCCAACGCCTATACCCAGCAGATTATCCAGCTCGGGGGGACCGCGGTGGAGGGCCTTTTCGCCCCGGTGAGTTTCTTCGCCGAATCGGAAGATCCCGCGGTGCAGGAATTTGTCAAAGAGTTCACCGCGCGCTTCGGCATGGAGCCTTCCGCCCTGGCGGCCCAGGCATACGATTCCATCGGCATACTGCTTGAAGCCATTAAGCAGGCGGGTACCCTTGACCGGGCAGCGGTCCGGGACGCGGTCAACGCCATCAACTATCCCGGCATTACCGGCCCGACCTTCTTCGACAGCATCGGAGACGCCGACAAGCAATTCCAGAAGGTTGTTATCCGGAACGGCAAATTTGTACAGTATAAAAAATAAGGTTTTTGTTCTATAGAAAGACAGGCCCAAAGGGTTAAGCCAAAACCCCGCGGAGCCTGCCGGGCTTTAACGGGCGCTTAGAGGGATAAGGGGCTTTATGGTTATTTTTATTCAACAGCTCTGCAACGGTTTGGCCTTGGGCTTGGTTTACGCCTTAGTGGCCGTGGGGTATTCCCTGGTATTCGGCATTCTCAGGCTGATTAACTTCTCCCACGGGGCCGTATACGCTTTCGGCGCCCACGCCGCCTTCTTCTTTGTGGGGATTCACCTGGGCCCGATCCCCGCGATTATCCTGGCGGTAATCGTTACCGGGTTTCTTGGGGTGGTCATAGACAAGATCGCCCTGGCGCCGCTGCGGAAGAAGAAATCCGTTTCCATCGCCGCGCTGGTAACGACCCTGGGAATCTCCAACATCATCCAGAATATGCTGGTGGTATTGTTCGGAAGCCAGAGAAAACCCTTCCCCGACTTTTTCAACCTGGGGCCCCTCAACCTGGGGGGGATACAACTGAACAGCCGGCAGTTTGTCATGTTCGGCGTGTGCCTGGGGCTGCTGCTCTTTCTTTTGATCATCGTGCAGAAAACAAAAATCGGCCTGGCCATGCGGGCGACCGCGCAGAACGCCAAGGCCGCTTCCCTCATGGGGATCAATGTAAACAGCATCATCACCCTCACCTTTTTGATGGGCGGGGCTTCCGCCGCCATTGCCGGGGGCATGGTCAGCGGCTATTACCAGGTCGTGTATCCCGGCATGGGCTTCATGATCGGCCTCAAGGCCTTTGCGGCCTCGGTCTTGGGGGGCATCGGCAGCCTGCCCGGCGCGCTGGTGGGAGGCCTCGCGGTGGGGGTCATCGAAAGCATCGCCGCCCTGTATATCGGTTCCAATTACCGGGACGCCATGGCCTTCATCATCCTGATTGCGGTATTAATCGTCCGCCCCTCGGGGATATTCGGCAAACCTGAAGTGGTAAAGGTGTAAACGATGAACTTTCTTCCCAAGGACCTTTTCTACCGGATAGAATGGTTCTGTTCAAAACACCGGGTATATTTTTTGACGGCCTTGATAGTCTTCCTGGCCCTTTTCCCCCTCTTTGGTTTCAACCGCTACATCATGCGGATCGCGATTGTTATCGGCATCTATTCCATGCTGACCCTGGCGCTCAATCTTGTCGCGGGGTATACGGGGCAGCTTTCCATGGGGAACGGGGGCTTTTACGCCATAGGGGCGTATACCTCAACCCTGCTTATGATCCATACGGGGATGAGCTTCTGGGTCTCCCTCCCGGCGGCCGCGGCCCTCGCCGGTATCAGCGGGTTCCTGCTGGGGCTTCCGACCTTGCGGCTCAAGGGGTCTTACCTTACCATCGTTACCCTGGGATTCGGAGAAATCATCCGGATGATCCTGATGAACTGGGACCCGGTTACCAACGGTACCATGGGAATAAGAAACATTCCGCTTCCTGTTCTGTTCGGCGTAAAGCTCTCTTTTGCGAATCACGGCCTGTACTATCTGGTGCTGGTTCTGGCCGCGTTGGTTTCCCTTTTCTGCGTGTTTATCATCAACTCAAAAATAGGAAGGGCATTTACCGCCATCCGGGAAGACGAGATCGCCGCCCAAATGATGGGCGTTAAGGTCGTCAACTACAAGGTGTTGGCCTTTGTGCTGTCCGCTTTTATTTCAGGAATCGCCGGAGCGTTTTATGCGCCCATGGTGGGATACATCGATCCCAATTCGTTTACCTTTGATGTTTCATCCCAGATAATCAGCATGGCGATCCTCGGCGGGCTGGGCACCATGCGGGGCATGTATTTCGGCGCCGCGGTTTTAATCATCTTCCCGGAAGTATCCCGGTTTATGATGGATTATCGTTTTGTACTCTACGGAATCATCCTTGTGCTTATGATGCGCTTTAGGCCCCAGGGCCTTCTGGGCTGGAATTCACGCCTGCCCTACCGCTTCACCAAGGATGTGCGGAAATCTCTTGAGGCGGAAGGCATTCTTTCTCCGGCGGCGCGTTAACCGGGCGCCCTGGCTTTCGGGGAAAGCGCTTGTTCCAGAAAAAGGCGGAAGGGTATGGCGTTATTGCGGATCGATGATATTTCCCTCAGCTTTGGCGGCCTAAAGGCCGTTGACCGGGTGAGCCTCTCGGTAGAGCCGGGGGAAATTGTCAGCCTTATTGGGCCCAATGGGGCGGGGAAGACCACGATATTCAACATCCTCACGGGTATTTATAAGATTGATACCGGGGAGATTCTTTTTGAGGGAGCGTCGATACAAAACAAAATTCCCCAGGACATTGTCAAGGCCGGGATTGCCCGGACCTTTCAGAATATACGGCTTTTCCGCAATATGCGGGTCATTGAAAATGTCCTCATCGGCTCCCATATTATGACCTCCTACGGATTTTTTCACGCCGTCTTCCGAACCCCGCGGTTCAGGGATGCCGAGCGGGAAAACACCCTCAAGGCGGCGCGGCTGCTCCGGGATGTGGGGCTCCAGCACCGGATCCACGACTATGCGGCCAACCTGCCCTACGGGGAACAGCGAAAACTGGAGATCGCCAGAGCCCTTGCGACCGGGGCGAAGCTCGTCCTCCTGGACGAGCCTGCCGCGGGGATGAATCCCCAGGAATCGGAAGAATTGCTGCGCTTTATCCTCTCCTTGCGGGAGCGGGGCTATACCATCCTCATGATAGAACATGACATGAATGTGGTTATGAATATTTCGGATCGGATCTATGTGTTGGACTACGGCAAATTAATCGCCGAGGGCCTGCCTCAGGATGTCGCCAACGATCCGAAGGTTATCGAAGCCTATTTGGGAGGAGTCCCGAATGCTCAAAATTAGCGCGCTCAACGCATTCTACGATAATGTCCATGCCCTGAAAGACATCGACCTGGAAATACGCCGGGGTGAAATCGTTTCCCTTATCGGAAGCAACGGGGCCGGAAAGACGACCACCCTGAGCTGTATTACCGGGCTTATCGGGGCGCGATCCGGTTCCATTGTGTATAAGGGCCTGGACATAAGCGGCTATCCCGCCCACAAGGTGGTGAGGCTGGGGATCAGTTTGTCCCCGGAAGGGCGGGAAGTGTTTCCGGGCCTCACGGTGGAGGAGAACCTCCGGCTGGGGATGTACTCGAAGAAGGGGACGAAAAAGATCAGGCAGCCCTTTGAGCGGGTCTATGGCTTGTTCCCCCGTTTGAAAGAGCGCAGCCTCCAGGTTGCGGGAACCCTGTCCGGCGGGGAACAGCAGATGCTTGCCATTGCCCGGGCCCTGATGAGCGAGCCGGAGCTTCTGCTGTTGGACGAACCCTCGCTGGGCCTGGCGCCCAACCTGGTGTTGATGATCTTTGATCTTATCAAAGCGATCAACCGGCAGGGCGTTACCGTTCTCTTGGTAGAGCAGAATGCCAACATGGCGCTGCTTATTTCGGACCGTACCTATGTTCTTGAAACCGGCAGAATCGCCCTTTCGGGGGAATCAAAGAAACTGTTAAACGATGAAAATATCAAAAGGGCGTATCTCGGTAATGTTGCCCTTGATAATAGTACCTCATGAAGGAGTTGGAAGATGAAAAAGCTGCTGAATTCCGTGGAAGACGCTGTTTATGAAATGGGCGCCGGAATAGCGATGGTGCATAGGGATCTGGTATTTAACCAGCGCTACAAGTATTTGCGCAAGAAAGCAATCAACAAAACCAAGGTGAGCCTCCTAAGCGGCGGCGGCAGCGGGCATGAACCGGCCCATGCGGGCTATATCGGCAAAGGGATGCTTGACGCGGTTGTCTGCGGGGACGTTTTTGCCTCCCCTTCACAAATACAGGTATACGAGGCCATTAAGGATTCCGCGGGGGCCCAGGGAACGCTGCTCATCATCAAGAATTATTCAGGGGATATTATGAATTTTCAGAATGCGGCCTTCCTTGCCGGTATGGACGGCTTCACGGTGGATTACATTAAAGTTGACGACGATATTGCCGTGGAGGGCAGCCTGTATACCGTCGGCCGCCGGGGGGTGGCCGGAACGGTGCTGGTACACAAAATTGCCGGCGCCGCGGCGGAATCGGGGGGAAGCCTCGGGGAGGTGAAACGCCTCGCCCAGAAAGCCGCCGATAATGTCAGGAGTCTTGGGTTCGCCTTTTCCCCCTGCACGGTTCCCGCCAAGGGAAGCCCCACCTTCTCCCTTGAGGAAGACGAGATGGAATACGGCATTGGGATTCACGGGGAACCGGGGATACGCCGGGAGAAGACCGCCCGGGCGGGCGATCTGGCAAAACGGATTATTCCCGCGATTATAGGGGATCTCAAACTGTCAAGGGGCGCTGACGCGGCGCTGCTGGTAAACGGATTTGGGGCGACTCCCCTTATGGAACTCTACATCCTCGCCTATTCGGCGCTGGCAGAACTCTCGGAGGCGGGGGTCAAAACCTACCGTGCCTTTGTGGGAAATTATATGACCAGCCTTGAAATGGCCGGGGCTTCCCTTTCGCTCTTAAAACTCGATGATGAATTGAAGGGCCTCCTGGACGCGCCAAGCGACGCCCCGTCCTTCACGGTAACGGGAAGCGAGTTTCCGGGAAACGCTCTTCCTGTTGATTTTCTCCCCGCCCTTGTCCGGGAAAAAGACCTCCAGGTCTCTTATAAGGCCGAAACGGATGCGGCCTTTGGGATCATTGGCTCTGAGGGCGTCACCCTGAACAACATCATCTACCTGGTGGATAAGATGAGCGAGGTTATTATTGAAAACGAAATTCCCTTCTGTGATATGGACGCCCACGGCGGGGACGGGGATTTCGGCATGAGCATCGCCCGGGGGTTCAGGCAGCTCAAGGCCGACTGGGCCCGGCTCACCGCCCAATCCCGGACCATTGGGGAATTCCTGGACGCCTGTTCAAAGCTGATTATGGAGTACTGCGGCGGAGCCTCCGGCCCGATCTGGGGCTTCGCCTTCAAG